>CANFRA010000062.1 GCA_947449305.1 Burkholderiaceae bacterium | reverse complement strand
CCCTATAAATTCTTCATTTTGGTGCCGACGGCGAGACTCGAACTCGCACAGCCTAAGCCACTACCCCCTCAAGATAGCGTGTCTACCAATTTCACCACGTCGGCATCTTGCAAAACCTATCAATTCTACTGCATTGCAACACTTCACTGCCCTTATTTAGAGCTAGGTAAATCTGTAAAACCCTACTGTTTTACTTAGGAACTGCAGGCTTGGTTGGGTCCTGTACTGGTGCCACTGGTGCTGCTGGCGCCACTACTGGTGCGACCGTTCCAGAAAGAACTCCAGGAGCAACTTCTTTCTTATTGCCAAGCCAAGTAATCCCTAAAGTGCAAACAAAGAAAATTGCCGCAAAAACAGCTGTTGTATGAGATAAAAAATTAGCAGAGCCGCTGGCACCGAACAAGCTACCCGACGAGCCTGAACCAAAAGCAGCACCCATATCTGCGCCCTTACCTTGCTGCAATAGCACAAGCAGAATCACAGCCAATGCTGAAATTACCTGAAATACGATTAATAAAGTCTTAAGCCATTCCACGATTCATCTCCAAATAAAAATCTACGCCTTACAGATATCCAGAAACTCTTGGGGATTTAGTGAAGCACCCCCAACCAATCCGCCATCAATATCAGGCATTGCAAATAACTCAACGGCATTATCAGGTTTGATACTGCCGCCATACAAAATTCCAACATGAGAAGCAACGTCCTCATCAAATTCCGCCAATTGCAGACGAATCGCACGATGCATGTCTTGGGCAACTTGGGCGCTAGCAACTTTACCAGTACCAATTGCCCAAACGGGCTCATAAGCGATTAAGCAATCTGCTAAACGATCCTGAAGTACAGACAACTGCTTTGCAACCTGTCCACGCACAACCTCTACCGCTCTGCCTGAATTTCTTTCATCAGCAGTCTCTCCAACACAAATGACTGGAGTCATGCCGCTATCTAATACCTGCAAGGCTTTGCCTGCTACAAGCTCGTCAACCTCATGGTGAGCTTCACGCCGCTCAGAGTGGCCAACAATGACGTAGCTACAATCCATTTCTTTCAAGGTAGAAGCAGCCACCTCACCGGTGTATGCGCCAGACTCAAAGGCTGAAGCATCTTGTGCTCCAAGACTTAAAAATGCCAAAGAATATTCTTTAATTAATGCGGCACATTGCGCCAAATAGGGAAATGGCGGGCAAACAGCAAACTTGCGGCCAGATGGCATGCCACTTTCCATACCACGTGCAACGGTCTTGATCCAATCTTCATTACTAGCAAGATTGCCATTCATTTTCCAGTTGCCGATGATGATGAGTGGTCGCATTTTTAGTTAAACGCTTCTAGACCGTTAAAACAATCTTGCCAACATGCTCTGATGACTCCATCAAGCTATGGGCATCTGCTGCTTGATCTAGCGTAAAGGTTTTGTAAATGACGGGCTTTAATTGACCAGCATTCAGTAACGGCCAGATATTGTCATACAGCTGCTTTGTAATCTGCTTCTTAAAAGAGACTGGCCGAGGACGCAAGGTTGAACCAGTGATGGTTAAACGACGGCGCAAGATTTGGTTAGTACTAACCTCTGCCTTTGATCCACCCTGAATGGCAATGATCACAATGCGGCCATCGTCAGCCAAGCAATCGATTTCACGTTGGACATAAGCGCCAGTCACCATATCGAGGATGACATTGACACCTTTACCATCAGTCGCCTTCTTAATCTCTTCTACAAAATCTTGCGTTTTGTAATTCACTGCTAAATCAGCACCCAACTTAACGCATGCCGCGCACTTTTCATCCGTGCCCGCAGTCACAAATACTTTGTGACCTAAAGCCTTGGCAATCAGAATGGCAGTGACGCCAATACCGCTAGAACCACCTTGCACTAATAAGGTTTCACCAGCTGCCAGCTGGCCACGCATGAAGACGTTGCTCCATACGGTATAGAAAGTTTCCGGCAAGGCTGCAGCCTCTTGATCAGTAAAGCCTTTTGGGTAAGGCAAGCACTGCGCAATAGGTGCGGTACATAGCTCAGCATAACCACCACCCTGCACTAAAGCGCAAACCTTGTCGCCAAGTTTGAGGCCAAAGAGATTATCTGCGTGAGCTAAGTCACCGCCAATAATCTCTCCAGCAACCTCAAGACCAGGAATATCGGATGCGCCTGCAGGTACAGGATAAAAACCCTTACGCTGCAGGACATCTGGTCGGTTAATGCCGGCAGCAATCACCTTAATCAAAATCTCGCCAGTACCAGCGCTAGGAACAGCTGGGTCCGGACGAGTGGCTGGCACCAACATTTCTGGTGCGCCAAATTCTTTGATTTCCATTACGCGCATAAGAGCTTCTCGCAGTAGTAGATGTAAATGACTTACGCTGTTTCGTCAGCGGATGGAGTCACTTCAGCAGCAGCGCCAGCTAAAGGAGCAATTGAGCCACCCTCTTCTGCCATTGCAGCTTTCAGTGATAAACGCAAACGACCACGCTCATCAGCAGCTAGCAACTTCACGCGCACAACTTGACCTTCTTGCAAATAATCTTTAACTTCTTTAACGCGCTCGTTAGAGATTTCAGAGATATGCAATAGACCATCTTTACCTGGAAGAATATTGACTAAAGCGCCGAACTCGAGCAACTTCACCACTGGACCTTCATAGATCTTGCCTACTTCAGCTTCTGCAGTAATACCTTCGATACGTGCTTTTGCTTCTGCCATGCCTTCAGCGCTGGTAGATGCAATCGTTACAGTACCGTCATCTTTAATGTCGATGCTGCAACCAGTTTCTTTGGTCAAGGCTTGGATAGTTGCACCGCCCTTACCAATCACTTCACGAATCTTGTCTGGATGAATCTTAAATGACACCATGCGTGGAGCATGTGCTGACAGTTCTGTACGAACTGAGCCCATCGCTTCTTGCATTTTGCTCAAGATGTGCAAACGACCTTCTTTAGCTTGCGCTAAAGCTACTTGCATAATTTCTTTAGTAATACCTTGAACCTTAATATCCATCTGCAGAGCAGTAATACCATTTGCAGTACCTGCTACTTTGAAGTCCATATCGCCTAAGTGATCTTCATCACCCAAGATATCAGTCAACACAGCAAAACGATTGCCATCAAGAATCAATCCCATGGCCACACCAGCAACGTGCGCTTTAACTGGAACACCAGCATCCATCATTGCAAGGCAGCCACCGCAAACAGAGGCCATTGAGGATGAACCGTTGGACTCAGTAATCTCTGAAACCACACGAATGCTGTATGCAAAATCTTCAGCACTTGGCAATACCGGAATCAATGCGCGCTTAGCCAAACGGCCGTGACCAATTTCACGACGCTTAGGGCTACCTACGCGACCAGTCTCACCAGTAGCAAACGGAGGCATGTTGTAGTGGAACATGAAACGATCGCGGTATTCACCTTCGAGCGCATCAATGATTTGCTCATCACGTGCAGTACCTAAAGTAGCCACTACCAATGCTTGAGTTTCACCACGAGTAAACAAGGCAGAGCCGTGAGTACGTGGCAATACGCCGTTACGAATTTCAATAGGACGAACAGTGCGAGTATCACGACCATCAATACGTGGCTCACCATTCAAAATCTGGCTACGAACAATCTTCGCTTCGATTTCAAACATGATGTCGCTGACTGCAACAGCGTCAACGTCACCCTCTTCAGCCAACTTGGCTAAAACAGTTTTAGAGATTTCTTTGAGCTTGTCTGAACGAGCACCTTTTTGACGAATCTGATAAGCCTCACGCAATGGCGCTTCAGCTAATGCAGTTACCTTAGCAATAAATGGCTCATCTTTAGGAGCAGCAGTCCAATCCCACTCTGGCTTACCAGCTTCACGAACTAATTCGTTAATGGCGTTGATCGCAGTTTGCATTTGGTCATGACCATATACAACTGCACCTAACATTACTTCTTCAGAAAGTTGGTTTGCTTCTGACTCCACCATCAATACAGCAGCTTGAGTACCAGCTACGATCAAATCGAGTTCGCTAGTAGCTTGTTCTGTACGAGTTGGGTTTAATAGGTATTGACCATTGGCATAACCCACGCGAGCTGCGCCGACTGGGCCAGCAAAAGGAATGCCGGAAATAGCCAAGGCTGCAGAGGCAGCAATCAAGGCAGGAATATCAGCAGGAACATCTGGGTTGATAGACAACACATGAACTACCACTTGAACTTCGTTCAAGAAACCCTCTGGAAACAATGGGCGCAATGGACGATCGATCAAACGGGAGATCAATGTCTCACCTTCTGATGGACGGCCTTCACGACGGAAGAAGCCACCAGGAATCTTGCCTGCTGCGTAAGTCTTTTCTAAATAATCCACTGTCAATGGGAAAAAGGATTGGCCTGGCTTTGCAGACTTAGAGGCAACTACAGTACCCATTACTACAGTGTCATCTACGTTAACGATAACGGCACCACCAGATTGGCGAGCGATCTCACCTGTTTCCATTGTTACTTGATGGTTGCCCCACTGAAAACTTTTTACTGCTTTTTTAAACATAGTCATTCTGATCTTCTCCAAATTGTTCACACAAAACTCACATGAGCATTGCGCTTGTCGTGGGATAAAGCAGTGTCACGACAACACTGGAGCGATT
>CANFRA010000061.1 GCA_947449305.1 Burkholderiaceae bacterium | reverse complement strand
CCCGAGGCGCGTTTTCGCTTACCCATGTCTGTGGAATTCCTTGCCAATCAAAAGGAACGCCTCCGCCACCATAACCCTCGACGAGGGCATCCAGCAGAAAAGCGTTTGCTTGCCTATATTGTAGGGAAAATTCGCTAAACGCGAAGTCTTGCCCTATCCGGGCTGCTTTTATCCATGGCTGGCCATCTGCAAGCTGTATACAGCGCTCTGGGGTCTCATCCCCATGAAACTGCCATAAAGTAATTGGGGCAGCAGAGCGGATAGCCGCAAACTCGGCATCTGTGGCGTTTACAACCAATCCAACAGCATCTACCCCCACTGGGAGCCTAGAAATAAGCTGAGCAGCCACATTTGGGCTTACAGCACGCACGCTTGGGGGGTAAAAGACAAAGCCGACGGCATCAACCCCAGCAGCAACAGCCGCGTCAACATCTTCAGAGGTCTTTAAACCGCAGATTTTGACTCGAGTACGTCCAGCAGAGAATGTCAATAAGCCCATAAATGAATGATAAGGCAAGGCTACCTTATGGAGGCTATTGGCTAGATTGTCCTAACAACATGCTTGAGGGGTCAATGGGTTTGCCCTCCCTCATAACCTCGTAATGAAGATGGGGTCCGGTAGCGCGTCCAGTCGCTCCAACTCTCGCAATAGCTTGACCCCTTTTTACCCTAGTGCCCTCAGAGACCAATAGCTCACTAGCATGAGCATAGCGAGACTGGAAGCGATCGCCATGATCTATCACCAATAGATTTCCATATACAGGGTCACGTGTAGCTTTGGTCACTACACCATCACCAGCAGCAATAATGCTGGTCCCAGCAGGAGCTTGAAAATCTACACCCTGATGCTCACTCCAAGAATTTTTAAACGGATCTAAGCGCTTACCAAAACCACTCGATATAGAAATGCGCTCTTGAATTGGATAACCTGCCGGCATAGCCTCAAGCCAAGCAATATGATTCTTCCAATGCTTAGAAAGCTTATCCAAATAAACATTGTTATGTTTCATGTCATGCAAAGACTCTTGCAGGGCATTCATTAAGCTAGGGTTTGCTTGTGAGTGAATTGGAGCGATAAAGGGGCCTCCCACCGACAAAGACTTTAACCTTTCCTTTTGTATAGCAGGCGGTGTAGCTAAAGATAAAAGCTTTTGATTACTTACTTCTAACTCATTAATCTGGGATTGATAGATCGCCATTTGCTTTTCGATATCAGCCAACTTTTGTCGATAAAAAGAATTGAGATTTTCAAGCTCAACTGCAGTATGGACATTACCAAGCTGCCTTGCGAGCTGTGGGTTGTACTCAATTGCCATCTGAAATCCCATGTATTGCAAAAACACCCCCAGCAATACTAATGAAAAGGCGAAAGCACAAACGCTAATCAATAAATGCTTTAGCGTGAGATTAATACGGCGTATTTTTCCAACCGGGCCTGATACCCAAAAAATTTGCATAGTTAGGCTTTAGGTAGCGCCACTCTTTTGCATGGCTTGGGCTATTAGAGCTTCTGCAGTATGTGACGATGACTCGCTATCAGCTTGGCGTAGCTTTCCATCGATTCTTGCGCCTACTTGTGTACCTAAGCTTCCGTAAGTAATGTCTCCAGTGACAAATGCAGTCTCTAATAACTCCACTCGATCAGAGGAAAAGATATTGCCTCGTAAAACTCCGGACACGATGACATGCTTTGCCCTAATATCGCCAGTAACAGTAGCGCCCTTTGCTATGGCAACTGTAGCTTCATGCTCATCATCTTGCAAAATATTGCCATTAACAACGCCGTCAATTCGAACACTGTTACGCAGTAGTAAATTTCCATCAACTCTGAGACTTGCACCGATGATGGTTTCAAAACTTTCGACTGATTTACCTAGATTCTGATTTGCTTTTGAATTGAACATGGAGGCGCCTTTTTGCTAGAGGGGAGAAGATCATCTCAAAAATCTAGGCATATGCCAATCCCCCAAGAGCTAATCACTCAATCTAGGGGCTTTGGATGCTGTTTTAGCCTAAAACCGAGGTAGCCAGGAGTTTTCAAGCCAGGGTGCCGGGATGCCAAACTCTTCCGGATATGAAACTTTGGCCAAATAGAGGCCATCAGACATAAACGTGGGGGCCGCAATCTTTCTGTCTTTAGCAGTCAAGACCTCAGCCATCCAATTTGGCTCTTGTCGGCCTTGGCCAATCTGCAGAAAGCACCCTACTAAATTGCGCACCATATGATGCAAGAAGGCGTTACCGCGAATCCGAAAATACAACCATGGCCCATCAGAAACAATGTCTATGGAATAGATTGTTTTTACCGGGGTCTTACTCTGACACTCAGATGATCTAAAAGAGCTGAAGTCATGCTCGCCAATCAAGCACTCTGCTGAATCCTTCATTGCAGCAATATCAAGCTGCTGATGTGGTGGAAGCATTAAATAGCCTGCGCGGGAATGAACCATTGGAATACGACATGGTCCAATATGCAAGGCATAAATATAAGTACGCTCAAACGCAGAGAATCGAGCGCTAAAAGTATCGAGAACAGGCTTGGCCCAATTCACCACAATCGATGGTGGCAGAAATGAATTGACCCCTCTGACCCATGAAAAATCTTCACGCTCGACATTGGTATCAAAGTGAATCACCTGCCCTAATGCGTGAACACCAGCATCCGTTCTACCTGCAGTAATGGTTTTAATCGGGAAGTCTTTACAGGACTCACCAACAAAAGCTGTAATTGCTTTCTCCAGCTCATCTTGCACTGAATTTTGATTGACTTGTGTTTGCCAGCCAGAGTATGGGCTGCCATCGTACTGAAGGCCAAGCGCTATACGCATTGAAATACTCTCATGACCTCAGGCATTGCGATGCGAGAGCTTCGCTAGCAGGCTTTGAGCTTCCGTCGTGATGACGGGGTCTACTGAATTGCTGGCCCGTAGCACTTCCTCTAAAGACTTCTTGGCAGCAGCAAAATCTTCGATCGTAATATATGCACGGGCCAGATTTAGCTTGACGCGAAGCGTATCTGCCAATGGATCAGAAATAGGTGCGGATGTTGCTTGAGGCTTTTCTGTTACCGGCTTAGAAAGATCTAAATCGATCCCAGCAAAAAGCGCTTTGGCACGCTGCGGCATTTCAAGGGGGGTGCTGGTAGGCTTATCTGGTGCACTGAAGTTAGTCAGTTCTGAACGGCGAGCATTACGGGCAAAGCCCCATAACAGTAAACCTGTTAATGCAATAAAAGTAATTCCAAAAATGGCTGGGCCAAATCCACCCAATCCAAAATTATTATCAACGGCTTTTTTCTCCTTCGATTTATCTAGGAGACGCTGTAGGTCTGCAACATTCTTTTCCAACTCAGCAACCCGAGCCTTCGCTTGCTCTAGTTGTCTTTCTTGGGCAACCAACTCTTCTGTATAGCGACGCTCTTGCTCATTACCATCCGCACTCGAGCCAATTTTTAAACGGTCTTTTGGAGTAACTTCTTCAGTCTTCGTATTGCCAGACGGAGATTGACCTTGCGACCCATTAGCGCCCTGCTCCGAATGCCAGCGTGCATTAGCCTCAGCTACAAATTGATTAGCTTCTGCAGGACTAATTGAGCGGAGCAATGCTTGACTTGGCTTTTTTAATTCAGCCCCTGCGGCTAAACGATTAATGCTACCGCTCGCAAAAGCATCTGGGTTGGCTTTATATAAAGCCATCATCGCTTGGTCTAAAGTCGCACCATCCAATTGGGGCGCCATCATTGCAGCAATTTCCGACAGGGTTTGACCAGGCTTTACGAGTATTTTTTGCGTATCACCTAAAAGCAAAGTAAATGTTTTGGTAATGCTGCCACTAGACCAATTGAGATTTACCAATAAATCTACAAAAGGATCTTCAGCTACTGGAACGGCATTGACCGTTTCCACCAAGACGACTAACTGTTCCTGAGAATTACGATAAATCGATAGCTGTGGATTGAGATCTAAAATCTTCTGAGAGATTCCAAGGCGCTCATAGGAGGCTTTGGGCAAAGTACTGACTTTTAAGCCAGCTAAAGCAGACTGCTCCTCTGCCCCAACCCGAATCGGAATTTCTACCCGAAGAGGTTCGCCAGACTTCGACTGCAAAGCAGGAGAGCCCAAAGAGATTGCAAAGGCCGCACAAGACCAACTGAGCCAAACCAAGCAAAGCGCTTTTACAAAGCGAGGTTGGCAATATCTGAGCATTATTTTTCGAGCAAGATTCTGAGCATACGGCGCAATGGTTCAGCTGCGCCCCACAATAGTTGATCGCCGACAGTAAATGCGCCAAGGTACTCTGGGCCCATCGCCAGTTTATGCAAGCGGCCAATTGGAACAGTCATCGTGCCGCTCACTGCCGCCGGTGATAGCTCACGTTCAGTGGTTTCACGATCATTCGGAACTACTTTGACCCACTGGTTATCGCTTGCCAAAAGAGCTTCAATTTCCTTTAGTGGAATATCCTTCTTTAGCTTCACTGTTAAACCTTGTGAGTGACAACGCATGGCGCCAACGCGCACACAGATACCATCAATGGGAATGCTGCCCGGAGTGCGAAAGGCAGGACGGCCAAGAATCTTATTAAACTCAGAGCCGCCTTTCCACTCTTCTTTTGTTTGACCATTCTCAACAGGAACATCAATCCATGGAATCACACTACCAGCCAAGGCAGTGTTGCGGAAATTTTCCTTCGGAAAACCTGGCGAACGCAGAGTCTCAGTGACCTTGCGATCAATATCCAAAATCGAAGATGAAGGATTGGCTAATTCAGTAGCAACGCTGTCACGCAAAGCGCCCATTTGCAGAAGCAATTCGCGCATATTCTGCGCTCCAGCACCAGATGCTGCTTGGTAAGTCATGGCACTAATCCACTCCACCATATCTGCCTTCACCAAACCACCCATTGCCATCATCATCAAGCTTACTGTGCAATTAGCGCCAATCCAGTTCTTGCCCCCAGCAGCCAATGCCTTATCAATCACGGGGCGGTTTACGGGATCTAAGACTAATACAGCATCATCTTTCATGCGTAGAGCGCTAGCTGCATCAATCCAATGACCAGTCCAACCCGCAGCGCGCAACTTTGGGAAGACATCGTTGGTGTAGTCGCCACCTTGGCAAGTAAGGATGATGTCGCAGCGTGACAATGCCTTGATGTCATTGGCATCTTGCAAAGTGTTTTCGTTTTTGGTGACTTTTTTGCCACTCATCAATGGCACTTCGCCACCTACTTGACTGGTGCTAAAAAATACTGGCTCAATGAAATCAAAATCTTTTTCAGCCAACATTCTATCCATGAGAACGCTGCCGACCATACCGCGCCAGCCAACTAAACCTACCAATGGTGTTTTTGTATTTGCCATGATGAACTATTTAATCAATTTTTAATTTCGTTTTATGAAAGTGCTGCCACTACTGCATCACCCATTTGCACAGTAGATACTTTTTGAGTGCCCTCGGTATAAATATCAGCAGTACGTAAGCCTTGCGCTAATACCTTTTGCACTGCCTTTTCAATTCGATCAGCTTGTGCTGGCATCCCCAATGAATAGCGCAGCATCATTGCCGCCGACAGAATGGTCGCCAATGGATTAGCAATCCCTTTGCCGGCGATATCGGGTGCAGAACCATGGCTTGGT
>CANFRA010000060.1 GCA_947449305.1 Burkholderiaceae bacterium | reverse complement strand
GTGGAATAATCAGATCCAATTCAAATTGATAAAACATCGTGCCATTGTTTGAGGCAAACGGTCCGCGCGGGGTATAAGAGGAACCAATCACCTGAAAGTCTGGTAAGTATGCTTTTTTAGCAAGGGTTACACCTTTGCGTGCAGCATCTAATTGCAAAGCTGAACTCTTTAAAGCGGGATGGCTTGACTCTGCATAATCCTCTAACTCAAGTAAAGTTGGTACAGTATTCATAGCGCGGCGCACATCTCCACGTAATACTAATTTTTCGCGAGAGTGACGGCCCACCAAAGTATTAATGTTGTTGAGCGCAACTTGGAGCTGACGCTCGACATTGAATTGGTCAGCTTGGGCAGCGCTTTGCGCAACTTGTGCATTCAGAAACTCAACGTAGGCCGCAGCATTATTAGCATAACGAGCTTTAGCAACATTCTTTACCATCTCTAAGCGTACAACTGTCTCTTTTAATACCTGCAGCTGCTTCTGAGCTGCTAATGCCCCGTAATACAAGGTTGAGAGTTGCGCACCCAATTGCAAATAGGTAGATTCAGAGCTGGCTAAGAGCGCTTCAGCATTGGTATCAGCAATGTCTGCTGCCAAACTCTTCTTGCCAGGGAACTGAAACGGCTGCGCTACAGAAATTGAGTTGTTACTACTAATACCGCCACCACCTGGATTATTTGGAGAAGGCGTATTTGCACCGCCCAACGCAAATGGTGAATTCGCTGGCATACCAGACCACACCAAACCTACTTGAGGATTGGCGGGTGCTGCAATCTGTGGAACGGTCGCCTTGGCAGACAGATAGGACTCACGCAATGAAGATAGTTGCGGGTTATTAATCTTGAGCTCGTTCCAAAGCTGACGCAAATCCATTTCCGTTGGACCTGATGGTGCACTCTTGACATAGATCTTGGGAGTATTTGCCTTGGTAACGGGAGCAAATAATTCGGCTGCCTTTGAGCTTTGGTCCTGTGAACTTAGTTGCGCACCAATCGATGGTGGCGCCGCCAAAGAAGAGTCGCCCGATTGCACTGTGACACTTGCAGGGGTGCTGCTACCAGATCCTTGTGCAAACGCCGATATAGCAAAAGTAGCCATTGCATATGGTGCAATGCTTTTGAGTAGATTGACTACGCTCGTTTTACGTTTGACGTGAATCAACAAATGCCGCTACCTCTAAATCAATGAAATGCTGTTTTTATAGCCCCTGATGCAGATTTAGATCTTACAAATACCCGTTTCAGGGGGTTTTATCGATTATAGGTGACAAAAGTCAAATGTCTAATTATTGACAATCTCTATCTTATTGATTCTAAAGATAATAATGAAACACAGAGCCTCTTGGGCCTTTAAAACTCGGCATGAATCCTAAAAGAGACGATGTTTACTGGACCGCGGGCTGCGTTGTAAGCAGGATTATTGATGTGCTGAAAGTTCAATCCTGCAAGAATGTTCTTAACCACGATAGCGTTGTAATAGACCTCGCCTACCCGTTCAGGACGATAAGAAATTGTCTGGCCAGGACTAGCATAGTCGCCAATAAAGTAAGAAACGCCACCAGCTTGCAAGTATGAACGGCGATAACTGGATAAGCCATTTTGCATCATCGAGATACCAATGCTGTCGTGTGGACGTGCCCAACTTGTGCCATTCATACCCATGCCAACGGAGATTGAGTTATCTGCCTCTGTGAAAGACATTGTTTCTGTACGACCATCTGAGGTAAATGCACGAGCATAGATACCGAGGTCATGAGTTAAGGCCTGCTCTCCATGAACACCCACACCTGTTTTGTACTGGTAATTAGTGCGAACATTATTAATTGCCTGTGTACCTTGTCTTGCACTAGGATCTTGGAAAATATAGTTTGTTGCATCACTGAATCTCGCCAAGATCATTTTGTTGCGATACGCGAGCACACTCACTTTGCCAGGAAGCTTGCCAATATGATGTTGGCGCTCAATCTCAAATTGATCACCATAAGTATTCAATATTTGCCAATTCAGATCGCGGCCATTCGGATTCTTTGGGGCCAACATACGAGAGGCTCTCAATACCCAGTGGTCTAGGTACCATTCGCCCGCTAGGCCAGTACTGTAACCGCGTGAGTCGGCAGCATAGTCATAAGCCAGATAGGTCATATTGCCCCAGTTCATGAACTGAATACGGGGGTCTTTAGCATAACGGCTGTCATCGAAAATATCTAAAGTAGAAAACTGGCCGGCAGTCACTACAACCCGATTACTGCTCACCGTTTGCGTAATTTGATTCGCCTCGTTCTCGAGAACAACCTTGTCGCCTTCTTGATTGATGGTGTGTCGCATAAATGCTCTAGCAGAGTAAAACTTTGCTTGCGCTCCAACCGCCTTGCTACCCTCGCCATTTGAGAAACCACCCAAACCAGTCAGGCCTGAGAATGCAACCCCTGAAATCACCTCAGGATTGAAATACACATCAGTATCTGGAGCAACACGAGCACCAAAGAATAATGTTCCTGACCAGGTATAGCTCATGGCTTTTTGAGCAGCTAAGCTATTCATACCAGAATAGCTGGAGGTGAAATTGTTATAGCGCTGATTGATGTAAGTCGTTTGGCCATGGATGTTTGCCGGCAAACCAAAAAATTCGCCTTCAGTAGGCAGATTCTCAATCGGTGATGCAAAGCCCGCAATTTGATCAGCACCAGACCCTGCCCTTTGCGCAAATGCAGAGGCGCCCAGAAAAGTGCAAATAATGCTCAACAGGAGGAGGATATAAAACTTGCGGGTCATTCACAATTTCTAAATGGGATGCCAGTGCAATGCAGTAGCAACATGCCGATAGGAAAAACTAGGCAAACACAGCTTGAGATTGAAGCCCAAGGGTGGTGCAGACCAAATTATCCCCAAAAAGAGGGAATTTACCTAGTCTTTATGTCCAGAGAATGACAGATGGGGAATTAGAGGCTGGTGTATTGGGCTCTCATTGCACTTTGACTGTGCCCTGAAAACAACTGCGCTGCTCATTTATTTCAATTAACGGCGATCCATCAAAGCTCTAGCCAATGTACCTGCATCAACATATTCCAGCTCCCCGCCTACTGGGATGCCTCTAGCAATACGCGTGACTTTGATGCCTTTGGCTTTGAGTACTTCACCAATGTAATGGGCGGTAGCCTCACCTTCACTAGTGAAGTTAGTAGCGAGCACCACCTCTCTAATGGGCACGCCAGTATCTGGGTTCTCAATACGAGCCAGTAAGCGATCAAAATGAATTTCATTGGGGCCCATACCATCGAGTGGCGAGAGACGGCCCATCAATACAAAGTAATTACCTTTGAAACTTAAGGTCTGCTCCACCATCACTTGATCAGCAGGTGTTTCTACAATGCATAACAAGGATGGATCACGACGCTCATCTGCACAAGTGATACAGATTTGAGTCTCAGAGAAGGTATTACAGCGAGCGCAGTGACCCACCGTTTGTACTGCTTCACCCAAGGACTGAGCAAGTACTGCAGCACCATTACGATCATGCTGCAAAAGATAGAATGCCATCCGTTGAGCAGACTTGGGGCCAACCCCAGGCAGCACACGCAAGGCCTCGATCAAACGACCGAGTGCATCTGCAGGTGCTTCTATACGTGCCATGAATGATTATTTAGAAGGGAAGCTTAAAGCCTGGGGGCATTGGCATTCCAGCGGTAGCACCAGACATCATTTGTGCGCTAGCTGCCTCTACTTGTTTGAATGCTTCTGTATAGGCAGTCACGACCAAGTCTTCCAACATCTCACGGTCGTCCATTGCACCTGGATCAATTTGTACACGCTTGAGTTCGTATTTGCCAGAGATGGTGACCTTGACTAGCCCGCCAGCTGCTTGGCCAGTTACCTCCAACGCAGTCAACTGCTCTTGCGCTAGCTTCATCTTCTCTTGCATCTGCTGCGCCTGTTTCATGAGGCCAGCAAGTCCACCTTTCATCATCGCTTCTTTTCCTTAGTGCTTATGTATTACTGAATTTAAATTAATGGGGCTTCACAGAACCGCCAACTACCTTGGCGCCAAACTCTTTTTCCAATTGCTGAATAAAAGGATCAGCTGCAATCATTTGCTCGGCATTCATTCTTTTCTCTTGATGAATCTGGGCGTCAACCTTAGCAACAGTCTTGCCCTCCACTTCACCTTTTTCAATCACGATCTTAATTGGCTTACCAAAGTGAGTCGTGAGTGCCTCAGCTAAGCGAGCAATAGAAGCTTCTGAAGCCAACTGGGGCATGGGCGTCACGATGGTTGCTTTTACCCCTGCCGCAGAATCATTCCAGTCTTGTAGCTCAGTCTGAAACGCTAACTGTTGAACCAAACCTTTTACTGGTAATTGACGCATCAGGCTATGCCAGTCTGGACGACTTGCAGCATCGCCTACAGCAGCTGCTAGGGCACTTGGCTTAGTTGCTATTGGTGTTGCTGCGGGTGCTACCGTTTTTGCTACTGGAGCTGGGCGTGGTGCACTAGCGACTGGTGGTGCTGATGGCGTTGGAGTTGAGACCCCGCCACCGCCGTTGCTACCCGGACGAAATGCCAACATCCGCAAGAGCGTCATGGCAAAGCCAGTTTGCTCATCTGGTGCGAGTGATAAGTCGGGGCGGCTGGTAATCGAGATTTGGTAGAAGAGTTGCGCCTCTTCTTTTGTAAGTTGAGTAGCCAAGCGACGAATCTCGCCTGCTTCTGGCCAATCTTCTAATACTGATTCTGGAACAACTTGCGCTGCTGCAATCTTTTGCAAGAGGCTTGATAGATCTTGCAATGCTAATGAGAAAGACATGCTGCGCTCACCCATTTCGTTTGCAACTGCCAGTAGGCTTGCGCCGTCTTTTGCAATTAAACAATCCAGAATACGAATTAGATAAGCATCATCTAAGGTGCCAAGCATATTGCGTATCGATTCTTCAGTTACTTTACCTGCCGCATAGGCAATCGCTTGATCGGTTAGTGACAGAGCATCACGCATTGAACCTTGGGCTGCTTTAGCTAAGACACGCAATGCATTGACTTCGTAAGTTACTTTTTCTGCTGCAAGTACTTTCTCTAGATGCTCAACAATCAGCGGTACAGGCATTTGCTTAAGGTTGAACTGCAAGCAACGAGACAGAATCGTGACAGGGATCTTTTGTGGATCCGTAGTGGCTAGAATAAATTTGACATGTTCTGGAGGTTCTTCCAGGGTTTTGAGCATGGCATTAAATGCATGATTGGTGAGCATGTGCACCTCGTCAATCATGTAGACCTTGTAGCGAGCATTGCTTGGTGCGTAAGCTGCTTTCTCTAATAGAGCAGCAATATCGTCGACCCCACGATTGCTTGCTGCATCCATTTCTATATAGTCAACAAAACGACCAGCATCAATTTCCATACAGGCTGGGCATTTTCCGCAGGGCTCTGAAGTCATCTTGCCTGAACCATCGGCACCTGTGCAATTGAGGGCTTTGGCCATAATGCGTGCAATGGTGGTCTTACCTACCCCACGAGTGCCCGTGAAAAGCCACGCATGGTGCAGGCGCCCCTGATCCAAAGCATGGGTTAAAGCCTTAACCACATGGTCTTGTCCTACTAACTCAGAGAATGTTTTAGGGCGCCACGAACGGGCTAATGCCAATGCTGTCATGTCTTACATTCTAACAAGCTAAAATGGAAGTGGATGGGCCTCCCCGCATGGTGGGTTGGATAACCTGGTCAGGTCGGGAACGAAGCAGCCAAACCCAATTTC
>CANFRA010000059.1 GCA_947449305.1 Burkholderiaceae bacterium | reverse complement strand
GGCAGAAAAGTTTCTAGATGATTTAAGAGTTGCTCTAATTTTTCATTCATATTTTTCTTAACTTTTAGGAGCGGTAGTCAGCATTAATTGAAACGTATTCATGTGACAAGTCGCACGTCCACATGGTTTGAGCGGCATTGCCGCGCCCTAAATCAATCTTGACAGTAATCTCTTGAGCCTGCATCACTCTTTGGCCATCAGCCTCTTGATAGCTTGGATTGCGGCCGCCATCTTTAGCGACCCAAACATCACCAAGCCACATTTGAACGCGACTCACATCTAAATCGGTAATACCTGCATAACCAATCGCTGCCAAAATACGACCCAAATTTGGATCGCTTGCAAAGAACGCCGTTTTGACTAGAGGTGAGTGAGCGACAGCCTTTGCAACTAAACTGCACTCTTCTTCAGTCTTGCCTCCAAGTACTTCAATGGTGATAAATTTCGTAGCACCTTCGCCATCACGGACAATCATTTGCGCTAACTTTCTAGCGAGAACAATCAAGGCATCACGGACCACCACATAACTTGGGTCTGTGACTGTCTGAATCTGTACTGCAGACTGACCAGTGGCGACAATAATGAATGAATCATTCGTTGAGGTATCGCCATCGATCGTAATAGCGTTAAAAGAAAGATCAGCAACTTCACGAGTGAGATTGCCCAATAAACCCGGTGCAAAACCTACATCGCTTGCAATAAAGCCAAGCATGGTCGCCATATTTGGATGAATCATCCCAGCACCTTTACAGATGCCAGTAATCACTACCGGCCCTGCTGGTGTTGATACCGTCATTGAAGTTGCCTTGGGCTGGGTATCAGTAGTCATGATCGCCTGAGCAGCATCAAACCAGTTATCCTCACCCAAATTCGAAACTGCTTTTGGCAAAGCGCTGATGATTTTTTCAATTGGCAAAGGCTCTAGAATTACGCCCGTTGAAAATGGCAGAATTTGTTCTGAATTTATTTTGAGTTCTTTAGCTAAAGCAGCACATGTTTCTAGAGCATGTTTCATGCCAGATTCACCTGTACCTGCATTAGCATTACCGGTGTTCACCACTAAGGCCCGAATTTCTCCATTGCGACCCTCTTGCGCTAAATGCTCACGGCAAACCTGTACGGGCGCAGCACAAAATCGATTGAGGGTAAAGACTCCAGCAACCTGTGATCCAGCAGCTAAGGTCATTACCAACAAATCTTTACGATTTGCCTTCTTAATTCCAGCTTCAGCGATGCCCATCTCAAAACCTTTAACGGGCTTGAGATCAGCTTTTTGGGGGAGAGGTAAATTAACTGTCATAGTCTGACAATTGTAGATGAGGGCTTAAAGGGGTGCTATCGAGCCCCTTTAAGCAGTGTCTAGCTTAAAGCACCGCAGCAATTCTTATATTTTTTGCCGCTACCGCAAGTACAAGGGTCATTACGACCAATCTTGGGCCCTGTGCGCAAAGGCGCAGGAATAAGCTCAATCGCATCAGCAAGATCACCAGTCGAGCCGGCTTCTTCTTTATCAGGATCCGCGTGTTGATATTGGACGTCAGCCAACTTAGCTAAGTCATCATTCATCGACTCAGCAGCTTGATCTAGTTCACTAGCACTTCTGATCTTGACGGTCATGATGCTTTTCACAACATCATTCTTGATCACACTAAGTAGTTCGCCATACAACTCAAATGCTTCACGACGGTACTCTTGTTTTGGATCCTTTTGAGCATATCCGCGCAAATGAATACCCTGACGCAAATGGTCTAAGGCTGCTAAGTGCTCGCGCCAATGCGTATCGAGACTATAGAGAAGAACAGAGCGCTCAAATCCGGCAAAAGACTCTCGGCCGGACAAGTCAACTTTCTCATCATAAGTTTCTTTAGCAGCCTGTAGTACGCGATCCACAATCTCTGTGTCATCAGCTGTCTCAGCACTTTCAATCCAATTGCGTAAGTCGACAGTCAAACCCCAATCGCTTGCTAATGCATTTTCAAGCCCCAGTAAATCCCACTGCTCTTCCATAGACTCAAGAGGAACATAGAGTGAGCAAACAGAGCGCAAGACATCTTCACGTAAATTGGCAATTAAATCGCCAATATCTTGACTTTCGAGTACTTCATTTCTTAGGCGATATGTTTCTTTGCGCTGATCATTTGCAACGTCGTCATACTCCAATAACTGTTTACGAATATCAAAGTTACGGCCTTCAACTTTACGCTGTGCTGACTCAATTGAACGCGTCACCATACCAGCCTCAATTGGCTCGCCATCAGGCATCTTTAAGCGCTCCATGACAGAACGTAAACGATCGCCGGCAAAAATACGCAACAATGCATCATCTAAAGAAAGATAGAAGCGGGAGGAACCTGGGTCACCTTGACGGCCAGAACGACCTCTTAACTGATTATCAATACGACGACTTTCGTGACGCTCTGTACCAATGATATGTAAACCACCAGCAGCAAGCACATGATCATGAATTCCTTGCCACTCATCTTGCAGCGCTTTAATCTTGTTTGCCTTTTCTGCATCAGATAGCGCAGAGTCGGCTTGAATTAAGGTGGATTGCTTACCTACATTACCGCCAAGCACAATATCGGTTCCACGACCTGCCATATTGGTAGCAATGGTGATCATTTTTGGACGGCCTGCTTGCGCAATAATTTCTGCCTCACGTGCGTGCTGCTTAGCATTCAAAACCTGATGTGGCAATTTACGTTGATCTAGTAATTTCGCGATCAACTCAGAGTTTTCAATCGAGGTAGTACCCACCAAAACCGGTTGGCCACGCTCGTAGCAATCCTCAATATCTTTAATGACAGCGTCATAGCGTTCGCGAGAAGACTTAAAGATTTGGTCTTGACGATCCTTACGCTGACTAATTCTATTAGGTGGAATGACTACTGTTTCAAGGTTGTAAATCTCCTTGAACTCATATGCTTCAGTATCAGCAGTACCGGTCATACCAGATAACTTGCCATACATACGGAAGTAATTTTGGAAAGTAATGGTGGCAAGGGTCTGATTCTCATTCTGAATCGCGACACCCTCTTTCGCCTCAACTGCTTGGTGCAGACCATCAGACCAACGGCGACCCTGCATTAATCGACCAGTGAACTCATCAACAATGATGACTTCTTTATTTTGCACAACATAGTGTTGGTCTCGGTTATACAGGCAGTGTGCACGCAATGCTGCATAAACATGGTGCATCAAGGTAATATTTTGTGGAGCGTACAAAGAGGCGCCATCATTTAAGGCGCCCAGCTGCACTAAGATTTCTTCAGCTTTATCGTGGCCCCGTTCAGTCAAATAGACCTGCTGCGACTTTTCATCCACCCAATAATCGCCAGGCTTCTCAACACCAGTGCCATCTGCTTTTTCTTCGCCAATTTGACGCTCTAAATAAGAAGGAAGTGCATTGATTTTGATGTAAAGATCAGTGTGATCTTCGGCCTGGCCAGAGATAATCAGCGGTGTACGCGCTTCATCAATCAGAATTGAGTCAACTTCATCAACGATCGCATAGGCCAAACCACGTTGCACCCGCTGGCCCAAATCCTGAACCATATTGTCGCGCAAATAGTCAAAACCAAACTCGTTATTAGTGCCGTAGGTAATATCTGCTGCATAGGCTTCTTGCTTGGTCTTGTGATCCATCTGAGATAGATTGACGCCAACCCTCATACCCAAGAAGTTATACAAGGTAGACATCCACTCAGCATCGCGCTGCGCCAAATAATCATTTACTGTGACAACATGCACACCGTTACCAGTTAAGGCATTTAAGTAAACAGGAAGTGTTGCAGTTAAGGTTTTTCCTTCGCCTGTCCCCATCTCAGCAATCTTGCCTTGATGTAAAGCGAGAGCACCCATAATCTGCGCATCGAAATGTCGCATCTTCATGACACGAACGCTAGCCTCGCGCACTACCGCAAATGCTTCTGCAGAAATATCCTCTAAAGTCTCTCCGCCAGCTAGACGAGTTTTGAACTCAGCTGTTTTAGCAGCAAGAGCAGCATCATCCAAAGATTGCAGGCCTGCCTCAAAAGCAGCGACCTTGGCAACGACTTTGCGATACTGTTTTAAGAGGCGGTCGTTACGACTGCCGACCAGGGTTTTAAGAAGACCGATTACCATGGGATATTGAAGAAAATGAAGTCTTTGAGTTTATCACCCGCAACCCCATTTTTTATGAACTTTGCCCGTAAACCATCTCGCAATCATTCTGCCCATGACTGGATGGAATACCTACGTGAATCCAATGGTCTTGGGGGTATTCTGGCTAAAACCGAAGATCTAGCCAAACTAAAGGCTCAGCTCTCTATAGCCTTAGAACGCTTAGAGATCGGGCATTTAAGCCCAAAAATTGAAGCTGGATGGCGCTCAGGGGCTCAAGAAGAGCTTTTTTTACTGGTTGGCAGCGCCAGCATTGGAACCCGTCTACAGCAAGTTTTACCCAGTTTAATCAATGAGTTAGCGAAAATTGGGCTTCATTGCAAGGCTATTAAAGTCAAAGTAAAGCCCGCTGCCTCAGACTGGGAAGTGAAGCCAAGACAAAATCCCAAGAAAATAGCCCCAAAAGGATTAAATGCAGTGGCAAAAAAGTCATTGCAAGAGCTCATAGAAAAACTTCCGCCAGGCTCTGAGCTGCGAAGTGCGGTTGAGCGCCTTCTACAAAATAAATCTAAATAACTCAGTAATTTTTAGTCCACTCTAGAAAAAGAGGGGTTGGCTCTCTTGAGAATAGGCGGCTGGAGCCTTGGCTTCTGAGAAAGACTCGATAGTATAAGAACTTGGGTCCTCTAAAAGCTTACGCAAAAGAGCGTTATTGAGGGCATGGCCTGATTTCTCAGCTATGTAAGCACCCACAATAGGGTGGCCAACTAAATACAGATCTCCAATCGCATCCAAAATTTTGTGCCGCACAAACTCATCTTCGTAACGTAACTCTTCGTTATTCAAGATGCGGTGCTCATCTAAAACAATCGCATTATCTAAACTACCGCCACGAGCGAGACCCATCTCACGCAAGGCCTCTACTTCATGGGCAAAACCAAAGGTGCGAGCGCGACCAATTTCACTTCGATAAGCATGCTCAGCAAAATCTACAATAAAACGTTGGCCAGTTTTATCAACTGCTGGATGTTTAAAGTCAATTGTGAAATCTAACTTAAACCCAAAGAAGGGCTCTAAGCGTGCAAGCTTATCCCCTTCTCGCACTTCAACAGACTTCTTAATCACAACATACTGACGCGGTACGTCTTGCTCAACAATTCCAGCCGATTCAATTAAAAATAAGAACGAAGCAGCACTACCATCCATGATGGGCACTTCTTCATCGTCAAGCTCTATCAATAAATTATCTAAGCCAAGGCCAGCACAGGCAGATAGTAAGTGCTCGACCGTTGAGACACGAACACCATCTTTTTGAATAACTGATGCAAGTCTGGTATCGCAGACAGCCAAAGCAGTTGCGGGAATTACGGACTGCTCGGCAGTATCAACGCGCACAAACTGAACCCCTGAATTTGCCGGTGCAGGCTTAATAGAAATGGTCACCTTGCGGCCAGAATGCAAACCAATGCCTACAGTCTTCACTGGAGTAGCAATGGTTCTTTGTTTCATCATGGTGATATCTCTAAATTCAGGGGGTATTAGCTAATTACTAAATACGAATTACAGCTTTTTCAAAATAGATGCGGCGTCACTTACCTCAAACTTACCAGGAGCTTCGCGATCTAAAGATTTCACTACCCCGTCCTCAACAATCATGGCGTAACGATCTGAGCGCACGCCTAAACCACGAGCAGTGAGATCTAGCTCTATACCCATCTTTTTAGTGAACTCGCCACTGCCATCACCCATCATGCGAATCTTTTTGCCAACTTTTTGATCGCGGCCCCAAGCGCCCATAACAAAAGGGTCATTCACAGAAATACACCAGATCTCATCAACACCTTTTGCTTTAATCGCATCATAGTGCTCAACATATCCAGGTACATGCTTTGCAGAACAGGTTGGCGTAAATGCGCCAGGCAATGCAAAGATCACAATTTTTTTGCCAGCAACAAGCTTCTCAACTTCAAAGGCATTTGGCCCCAAGGAGCAGCCTTCGCTCTCTTCATTAAAAAATTCATAAAGAGTAGCGTTAGGTAATTTTTGTCCAACAGTAATCATGACATCTCCAATAAGTAAT
>CANFRA010000058.1 GCA_947449305.1 Burkholderiaceae bacterium | reverse complement strand
TAGAACCAACCCTTAGGAGAAGTTATGTCAGTAACGATGCGTCAAATGCTGGAAGCCGGTTGCCATTTTGGTCACCAAACGCGCTTCTGGTCCCCAAAGATGGCCCCATATATTTTCGGTCATCGTAACAAAATCCACATCATTAACTTGGAAAAAACATTGCCAATGTTTCAGGACGCCCTGAAATTTGCAAAACAAGTTTCTGCTAATCGTGGCACGATTTTATTTGTTGGTACTAAGCGTCAATCACGCGAGATCATTGCTGAAGAAGCAACTCGTGCCGGTATGCCTTATATCGATAGCCGTTGGTTGGGCGGTACGCTCACCAATTTCAAGACTGTTAAAGGTTCCCTCAAGCGCTTGAAAGACATGGAAGTTGCTAAAGAAGCAGGCGACTGGGAAAAGCTTTCTAAGAAAGAAGCTTTGACCAATGACCGTGATCTCGACAAATTGCAAAAAGCGCTTGGTGGTATTAAAGATTTGAATGGTGTTCCTGATGCCATTTTCGTAGTGGACGTTGGTTATCACAAGATTGCAATTACTGAAGCTAACAAGCTTGGAATTCCAGTGATTGCTGTTGTGGATACCAACCACTCACCAGAGGGCATTGATTACATCATTCCTGGTAATGATGACTCTAGCAAAGCAGTAACCCTGTACACACGCGGTATTGCCGATGCAATCTTAGATGGCCGTGCAAACGCAGTTCAAGAAGTAATGACTGCCATTAAACAAGGCGAAGAAGAGTTTGTTGAAGAAGGGAAAGCTGAATAATGGCCGCTATCACAGCTGCAATGGTTGGCGAGTTACGCGCCAAGACTGATGCTCCAATGATGGAGTGCAAAAAGGCTTTGACCGAGGCTGATGGTGATATGGCACGTGCAGAAGAAATTCTGCGTGTAAAGCTAGGTAGTAAAGCCGGTAAAGCTGCTTCTCGTGTCACTGCTGAAGGTATTGTTGCTTCATTCATCAATGGTAATAACGGTGCTTTGCTTGAAGTGAACTGCGAAACGGATTTCGTTTCTAAGAACGACGATTTCTTGGCATTTACAAACGAGTGCGTCAAGTTAATTTCTGAAAAGAACCCAGCTGACGTTGCTGCCTTATTGGCATTGCCACTGAATGGTAAAACGGTTGATGAGGTTCGCAGCGCATTGATCGGCAAGATCGGCGAGAACATCATGCCGCGTCGCTTCAAGCGTTTTGCCGGTAGCAGCAAGTTGGTTTCCTATCTCCATGGCACCCGCATCGGTGTGATGGTTGAATATGAGGGTGACGAAACTGCTGCTAAGGATGTAGCAATGCATATTGCTGCGATGAAGCCGGTGGCTTTATCTACAGCTGATGTTCCCGCTGAATCTATTGCGATTGAGCGTAGCGTTGCTGTACAAAAGGCTGCTGAATCTGGCAAACCACCAGAAATTGTTGAGAAGATGGTTGAAGGCTCTATTCAGAAGTACCTCAAAGAAGTTTCTTTGCTAAATCAAACTTTCGTGAAGAACGATAAGCAAACGGTTGAGCAAATGCTTAAGGCTGCAAATACAACAATCAAGGGTTTCACCATGTTTGTTGTAGGCGAGGGCATTGAGAAGCGTCAAGATGACTTTGCGGCTGAAGTTGCCGCTCAGGTAGCCGCTGCCTCTAAAGCTACAGCTTAATTAGCCATTTTGGGGTTTGCCCCAGATGGTCGGTAATACCCAAAAGGGCATAGAAACTCAGGTTTCTATGCCCTTTTGTTTGATCTTTCCCAAGCCCTTTATAATTTGGCGAAGAAATTAAAAAGTGCTTAAAGATCAATAAGCTAAGTAAGTAAATTACTTAGCAAATTACGGAAAAATAAAAATATGCCAGCCTATAAACGCGTCCTCCTCAAATTATCTGGTGAAGCCCTTATGGGTGATGATGCTTTTGGCATCAACCCGGTAACCATTGATTCCATGGTTTCAGAAATCGCCCAGGTGGTCAGTAGCGGCATTGAGCTGGCTATTGTGATCGGCGGGGGTAATATTTTCCGCGGTGTTGCTGGTGGTGCTGCTGGTATGGATCGGGCCACTGCAGATTACATGGGTATGTTGGCCACCATGATGAATTCTCTCGCATTACAAGATGCTTTGCGTCAAAAGGGCGTTGAAGCGCGCGTGCAATCCGCTCTCAGAATGGATCAAGTAGTTGAGCCTTATATTCGTCCGCGTGCAATTCGTGCGATGAGTGAAGGTAAGGTAGTGATCTTTGCGGCCGGTACAGGTAACCCATTCTTTACAACCGATACAGCAGCTGCTCTGCGCGGTGCTGAGATGGGTGTAGATGTCATGCTCAAGGCGACCAAGGTCGACGGCATTTATAGTGCTGATCCCGTCAAAGATCCAACGGCAACTTTATATAAGACCATTACATTTGATGAAGCAATCATTAAAAACTTGCAAGTCATGGATGCCACTGCATTTGCTTTATGCCGTGACCGTAAATTACCGATCAAAGTATTTTCGATTCTCAAGCCAGGTGCACTCATGCGCGTAGTAAATGGTGAATCTGAGGGTACTTTGGTACACGCTTAATAGGAGGTCTGATGTCTGCAGCAGAAATTAAATCCACAACCGATCAAAAGATGCAAAAGTCTCTTGAGTCTTTGAAAAGTAGTTTGGCAAAGATTCGCTCTGGACGTGCTAATCCTGGAATTTTGGAGCACATTCAGGTGGATTACTACGGCAATCCAACGCCCTTGAGTCAAGTTGCCAGCTTAGGTTTAGCTGACGCCCGCACCATTAACGTTCAGCCATTTGAGAAGACGATGGTTGCCGCTATCGAAAAAGCGATTCGTGATTCTGATTTGGGCTTAAACCCAGCATCACAAGGCACTGTGATCCGTGTGCCGATGCCTGCTTTGACAGAAGAGCGTCGTCGCGATCTCACCAAAGTTGTGAAGGGTGAGGGCGAAGATGCCAAGATTGCTGTACGCAATTTACGTCGTGATGCCAATGAGCATTTAAAGCGCCTAACTAAAGATAAAGAAATTTCTGAGGATGATGAGCGTCGCGCGACTGAGGAAATTCAGAAGATGACAGACAAGGCGGTGATCGATATTGACAAGATCGTTTCTGAAAAAGAAAAAGAGATCATGACGGTTTAAGAGCCCGATTGAATTTAAGTCTTTCATGACCCAACACCTCAGTTCAACCCAAGATATTCCAGAGTTAAGTGCGATTCCTCGCCATGTGGCAATCATCATGGATGGTAACGGGCGTTGGGCCGGCAAACGCATGATGCCTCGTGTGGCTGGGCACTCCGAGGGTTTGTCTGCGGTTCGTAAGATTGTTCAAGAGTGCCACCGCAGTGGTGTTCAGTACCTGACGATTTTTGCATTTAGTTCTGAGAACTGGCGTCGCCCTCCAGAAGAAGTCGGTTTTTTGATGAAACTGTTTCTCAAATCTTTGAAAGGTGAGGTTGCTCGCCTTGTAGAAAATGATATTTGCCTGCGCGTGGTTGGTGATTTAAGTCGTTTCGATCCAGCCATCCAAGAAATGATTCAGTTTTCGGAAGAGAAGACTGCTGGGTGTAAAGCGATTACCTTAACCGTTGCTGCGAACTATGGTGGCCGCTGGGATATCTTGCAAGCCATGCGCCGTTGCCTAGAAATTAATCCTAATCTGAAGCCAGAGCAAGTGACTGAGGAGTTACTTGCTCCCCATCTTTCAATGGCCTACGCTCCAGAGCCAGATTTATTTATTCGTACCGGTGGTGAGCAGCGTGTGAGCAACTTCTTGTTATGGCAACTGGCTTACACAGAGCTATATTTCACGGATGTTTTATGGCCTGAATTTGATGAACTTGAACTGCGTAAAGCGTTTCATTGGTTTAGTCAGCGTGAGCGCCGCTTTGGCCGGACTAGCGCTCAGCTTGCATCGCAAGTCCTGAGTGACGCAGTCTGATTCTTTAAGTACATCACCCATGCTAAAAACCCGAGTGATTACTGCCCTAGTTCTGCTAGGAGTACTCTTGCCCATCCTATTTTTATTACCAGCCATTTATATTGGCGCATTCTTCTTGGCAGCCTTATTGGCTGCTGCATGGGAATGGAGCACTTTACTGGCTCCGCAAGCTAGGCGGGCTGCTTGGCTCTATGCATTATTTTGCTTGGCCATCATTTTGTTTCTGCTAGGCATGCAAAACGCATCTTGGCAATTTGCATTGCTACTCTTATCAGTCATTTTTTGGTTCTTTGTAGCACCATTTATTTTGGCAAAAGGCATCAACCTTTCTTTGCAAAAATTGCGCCCGTTTTATGTGGTGCTCGGTTTGATTTTATTGCCGGCAACTTGGTTTTCACTAGTCTTCTTGCGGGAACTCGGCTTGGTATTTTTGTTGACGAGCATCGCTTTGGTTTGGGTTGCTGATGTTGGTGCTTACTTTATTGGTAAGGCATTTGGTAAGCGCAAGTTGGCCATCCAAATCAGTCCTGGTAAGTCGGTTGAGGGCGCCATTGGCGGTCTTGCACTTTCTTATGGCTATGCATTGCTCTGTGTGATTTATTTGCCTTTTGAGTCCACTCTCTTCGGAGCTTGGGCAATTCGTTTTGGCTGGGTACCGATGTTTTTGATGGTGACGGTTTTAGTGGCTTTCAGTATCTTTGGTGATCTATTTGAGTCTCAGTTAAAGCGTCTGGCCGGAGTAAAAGATAGTAGCCATTTATTGCCTGGGCATGGTGGCGTGCTTGATCGCGTTGATGCATTGATTCCAACAATGCCAATTGCAGCATTACTAGCAGGATTTGTGTGATGACAATAAAGCATGTCGCTATTCTGGGCTCGACAGGATCCATTGGTGTTAATACGCTTGATGTCATCCGCGCACACCCAGACCGATTTAAGGTAGCCGCTCTTACGGCCGGTAAGCAAATTGATCGATTGGCGCAGCAGTGCGCGGAATTTAAACCTGCTATTGCGGTTGTTGCAGATGATGATGGTGCTGCTCGTCTCAAGCAAATATTGCTGGATGAAAAAATCAATACACAAGTGCTCTATGGTCCTCAAGCGCTTGTAAGTGCAGTTACAGATTCAGGGTGTGACACTGTGATGGCTGCGATAGTTGGTGCCGCTGGTTTAGTGCCCACCTTAGCTGCCGCTAAAGCAGGCAAAAGAGTACTCCTTGCCAACAAAGAAGCTTTAGTCATGTCCGGCAATTTATTTATGCAAGCGATGAAGCAGGGCGGAGGCGAGCTACTGCCAATTGATAGTGAGCACAATGCAATCTTTCAATGCCTTCCTCCTCAATTCTCTAAAACACCAAATCCAAGCCTGGGAGTGGAAGAGTTGTGGTTGACTGCCTCAGGTGGCCCATTTAGAAATACGCCTCTAGAGCAATTGAGAGACATTACACCTGACCAAGCTTGCGCTCACCCAAATTGGGTCATGGGTAGAAAGATTTCAGTCGATTCAGCCACGATGATGAATAAGGGCCTTGAAGTGATTGAGGCTTTTTGGTTGTTTGGCTTACCTTTAGAAAAAATTAAAGTATTGATTCATCCACAAAGCGTAGTGCACTCGATGGTGCGCTACCGAGATGGCTCTGTGATTGCGCAATTAGGTCAGCCAGATATGCGCACTCCTATTGCTTATGGTTTAGCTTGGCCAGAGCGTATCGAGGCTGGTGTTGCGCAATTGAATTTGACTCAATTGGCAGCATTAAGCTTTGCCGAACCAGACTTGGCGCACTTTCCTTGTTTATCTTTGGCTTTTGCTGCTGCAAAAGCCGGAGGTACGGCGCCTGCAGTTCTCAATGCGGCTAATGAGATCGCGGTGGCGGCATTCTTGAATGAGGATATTTCTTATTTGCATATCCCTGCAGTTGTTGAGAAGACATTAAATACAATGTCAGTTTCAGGTGCAGACTCAATCGAACATATTTTAGATATTGATATGCAAGCTAGAAAAGTGGCGCGTGATTTTATTAAATCTATTAACTCTTAATTTAAAAAAGTAATTAGGAATTCATTTGCAGGCACTTATTACTCTTGCTGCATTTTTAGTTACCTTAGGCGTCCTCGTGAGCTTTCATGAGTTCGGACATTTTTTAGCTGCGCGCTTATGTGGAGTGCGCGTACTCCGATTCGCAGTTGGCTTTGGTAAGCCAATATTTACTTATGTTGCGAACAATAAAACAGAGTGGGTGATCGCCTCCATTCCTCTGGGCGGTTACGTGAAGTTGCT
>CANFRA010000057.1 GCA_947449305.1 Burkholderiaceae bacterium | reverse complement strand
TTGAATGCCCTCAATAACAAGGCTCTACCGATATACGGTGATGGACAGCAGATTCGGGATTGGCTATATGTTGGAGATCACTGTTCAGCTATTCGTGAAGTTTTGGCTAGAGGCAAGCTTGGCGAGACATATAACATTGGCGGCTGGAACGAAAAAGCCAATATAGAGGTTGTGAAAACTATCTGCAGTATTTTGGATCAGCTAAAGCCGCGCTCTGACGGAAAATCTTATACAGAGCAAATTTCTTTTGTTAAAGATCGACCTGGCCATGACCGTCGTTATGCAATTGATGCTAGTAAGGTTGAGCGCGAGTTAGGATGGCGTCCAGCCCAGACTTTTGAGACAGGCATTCGAAAAACGGTGCAGTGGTATTTAGATCATCCAGATTGGATTAAGGGCGTTGTAAGCGGCTCTTATCGTGACTGGCTGCATAAGCAATACAGCTGATTCATAAAGATAAGCAAATGAAAATCCTCGTATTTGGCAAGGATGGCCAGCTAGGAAAAGCCTTTCAAAAAGTGTTAGACCAGAGCGGGATTTCGCGACTTCATCAGATAGAGTGCCTTGGGCGATCGCAGTGCAACCTGACTGATGGCAATGCAATTATTTATCATCTAAATCAGTTTGAACCGGATTTAATTATTAATACCTCTGCATATACGGCAGTAGACAAAGCTGAGACAGAGGCAGATATGGCATTTGCTATTAATACTAAGGCTCCTGAAATCATGGCGAGTTATGCAGTTATGCATGGTGCCACCTTTTTACATTACTCGACAGACTATGTCTTTGATGGCGCTAAAACAGGTTTTTATGTTGAGAGCGACTCTCGTAACCCTTTAGGTGTTTATGGTGCTAGTAAAGCCAAAGGAGAGGAGGCAATTGAAAAGACTTATGCCAATTCTACTCAGGGCCAATATGCAATTTTTCGGACAAGCTGGGTCTATGGAGATGGTAATAACTTTATTCGTACAATTTTGCGCTTGGCAAAAGAGCGAGATGAGTTAAAAGTCATTGATGATCAATATGGCGTACCAACCGGTGCAATCTGGTTGGCGCAAGTTAGCCTCAATTTAGTTTTAGATGAAAAGCTCAATTTAAGAAAGTTTTCTTCTGGCATCTACCATGCGGTTCCTGCTGGCGAAACGACTTGGCATGAGCTCGCCAGGCTGGTTGCCCAAGTTGCCACTCAAGCAGGCGTAACTCTAAAAGCCGGTCCCGAGGCAATTGAGCCTATCCCGGCTGTCAAATATCCACTCCCAGCCCCTAGGCCCACTAACTCGCGCATGGATACGGCTAAATTGCGCCTAGCCATAGAGCGCACTGGCGATATGTCAAAATTGCAGCACTGCAATGGCTTGTGGAGTGAGGGTGTCAAAGATTACGTCACTCAGCTTGCTAAAGATGGACTTATTTAAAGGTTAAATGTATGGCGGTAAATCGGAAGGGAATTATTTTGGCAGGTGGATCTGGTACTCGCTTGTATCCAGTGACTCAGGCCGTTTCAAAGCAGCTAATGCCTGTATACGATAAGCCGATGGTGTATTACCCACTAAGTACTCTGATGTTAGCCGGTATTCGCGACATTTTATTAATATCTACTCCACACGATACGCCTCGGTTTTCGGAATTGCTCGGCGATGGCTCTCAGTGGGGTTTGAACATTGAGTACTGTGTTCAGCCTTCACCGGATGGCTTGGCCCAAGCATTTACCTTAGGGAAAAACTTTGTTGGTAATCATCCCAGCGCACTTGTTTTAGGCGATAACATATTCTATGGCCATGAGCTAGTTGACCAACTTAATAGCGCCAATGAGAGAACTATTGGCGCCACTGTGTTTGCGTATCACGTGAACGATCCAGAGCGTTATGGCGTAGTTGAATTTGACAAAGATTACAAGGCGCTCTCCATTAAAGAGAAGCCTACAAATCCAAGAAGTAATTATGCTGTTACAGGACTATATTTTTACGACAATCAGGTTTGTGATATCGCAGCCTCGATTAAGCCGAGTGCACGTGGTGAGCTCGAGATTACGGATGTTAATCGAGCTTATTTAGAAAAAAATGAACTTAGCGTTGAAATCATGGGCCGAGGGTTTGCTTGGTTAGATACTGGTACTCATGATTCTTTATTGGATGCTGCTGGTTTTATCGCCACCCTACAAAAGCGACAAGGTCTGATGGTGGCTTGCCCAGAAGAGATCGCCTATCGTCAGGGTTGGATCGATGCTGAGGCTGTTTTGAGAGTGGCAAATACACTCAGTAAAAATAGTTATGGTCAGTATTTGAGTAAAATTCTTAAAGAGCTCAGTAATGCAGCTCAACCAATCTCCCTATCTGCAAAAAAAGTGGACAAATGAATTCATCCAAGCTGCAGCTAACGCCTACTGAAATTCATGATGTATTTGTCATTGAACCAAAAGTATTCGGTGATGAACGTGGCTGGTTTACTGAATCGTTTAATGCAATTGATTTTGCGGATGCTACTGGCCTAGATGTTAAATTCGTGCAAGATAACCACTCCTTTTCTCGTCAATGGACTTTGCGGGGATTGCATTATCAGCTTGAGCAAACTCAAGGTAAATTAGTGCGAGTAGTCTCTGGCAGTGTATTTGATGTAGCGGTTGATCTACGTCAGACCTCTCCAAGCTATGGCAGATGGACTGGAGTCGAATTAAGCGCGCAGAACCATAAGCAAATGTGGATACCACCAGGGCTTGCTCATGGTTTTCTGGTACTGTCAGAAACTGCTGAGTTTTTATATAAAACTACAGACTATTACCTTCCTAAAAGTGAAGCATGCCTTCTTTGGAATGATCTTACTGTGGACATCAAGTGGCCATTGCCTGTAGGCATTTCACCGAATATGAATGCTAAAGATACAGCTGGTTTGTCTTGGGATGCAGCACTAAAGTTTTAAGCTCCTATGAGCAATTTACCAATCAGCAATCCCATCTCCTCTCCAAATATACTATTGGTGAAACTCTCTTCACTGGGAGACGTTTTACATAACTTGCCGATCGTTTGGGATTTACGTGCGCGTTTACCAAACGCTCGTATTGATTGGGTAGTTGAGGAAGGCTATGTGCATCTCCTAGAGCCTCTGTTGAGCAGGGCTGAATTTAAAGGGATTGATCGCATTATTCCATTTGGATTACGCCGCTGGAAAAAGAATCTTTTAAAACTAGATACTTGGAAACAATTTTTTTCTTTTAAAGCCCAGCTGCAGGCAGTGCAATATGACTATGTCATTGAGACGCAGGGTTTATTGAAGTCTGCATTAGTCTGTGCGTTGGCTAAAAAATCAAAAGATGCAGTAGTTGCAGGGCTTGCCAATGCAACCCAATACTCGGGATATGAGCCGATTGCAAGATGGTTTTATAACCAAAGCGTACAGGTACCAACAGATTGTCATGCAGTAGATCGCTCACGTTGGGTGATGTGCTCAGCATTGGATTGGCAGCTTATTGAGCGTACAACTACACCAGCATTCTATACAGAATCATTTTCTAAATCATTTACTGAAAAGAATATTACGGGTTTGAAAAGACCCTATGTATTGTGTTTCCATTCAACTGCGCGAGAGGCTAAGCGCTGGTCCAATCAAAACTGGATTACTTTGGGGCAAGAGTTAGCCAATCGTGGCTACCAAGTGGTTTTACCCTGGGGTAATTCCTCCGAAAGGGCAGTCAGTGAGAGACTCGCTAGGGAGATACCAGGTGCACTCGTTCCGTCAGCATTTTCTATTGAGGATGCTTTTTCTGTCATTGCTCATGCCAAACTCACGATTGGAGTGGATACTGGCCTGACACATTTAGCTGCTGTATTGGGTAAGCCTACCGTGGAAATCTATTGCGATTCACCGCGCTGGAAGACTGAAGGTTATTGGGCAAAAAATATTTGTAATGTTGGCGATATTGGAGTGCCGCCAAGCGCTTCAGAGGTGGTCGACGCCTCCCTCAGTTTATTGCGTTAATGTTGTCCTCAGTTAGCGCAGTAAGGTATTGATGGAGATTAAATCTTCATCTGTTAAAGCCGCAGCATGTGCCTTTAATTTAATAGCATTCAAAATAGTGCTGTAACGCGCCTGCTGTAGCTGGGATCTAGTGGTAATTAAAGTATCCAGAGCAATCAAAACATCAATATTGATTAAGGTTCCCACTTGGAATCCTAATTTGCTTGACTCTAGGGCAGAGCTCGATGAGCGTTCAGCAGCTTCAAAAGCCTTAACGCTTGCTAATCCGCCGTAGAAGCCAGTGAATGCTGTTCTAGTGCTTTGCGCGGCAGTCCGACGAGCATTGTCATAGTTCGACTTAGCTTGGTCTACTAGTGCGGCATTTTGACGAATAACCGAACTACTGAATCCACCAGAAACTAGTGGAATTGTCATTTGCAATGCAATGGTGTTGTTGTAGACGTTCGTATTAGATGGTGTATAGCTATTTGGCGTTCCGTTTGAAGTGTTATAGCCGCTAGTACCCACGAAGTTTACCGATGGATAATTGAGTGCTTGCGCAGCGCGATAAGTACTTTCAGCAAGGCTGACTGTAAGTTGATTAGCTAAGACATTAAAGTTTGCTGCTTCTGCTTGGTTAATCCAATCCTCTAACGTTTGGCCTGGAGGTAATTGAGGATTGACGGATTCAGCAATGGGGTTGCCCTTGCTATCTTTATTTTTAGAACGCGGGTCTTTCAGGACCCCATCAATTTTGGCCTCTTTCACTAGAGGTTTTAATGGCCCAACAGGGCGTCCAACCAATTGCTCTAATACCCCACGCTTAACGATCAAGTCAGCTTGTGCAGCAATTTCTTGTGAGTTAGCTAAATCTAAGGCAGCTTGTGCTGTATTAACATCAACAATCGTTGCAAGACCGGCATCGAATTTTGCTTGAGCGATATCTAGCTGTTGTTTAATCAAACTTTTTTTGTTTTGATAAAGCGCAACATTATCTTGGCTTGTGAGTGCATCAAAGTAAGCCTGAGAAACTCGAATAATCAGATCTTGTTGCGCTAAGTAAAATCGCATGTCCGCAATCTTGGTATTAAGGTCACCTTGTTTGAATGCCTCTAGAGCGCTCACATTAAATACGGGTTGCGTTAATGTGACTGTATAGCTCTTCTGGTCAAATACCCGAGAATTTCCAGGTGAACTCGAAACATTGGTAGCACTTGCTCCATGCTGGTAATAGCGGGTACCAGTTGGAGTTGCGTTTGCTTGAGGTAGCAACAAGGATAGACCTTGCCAATAGAGTTCTTTGCTAGCCTGATAATTAAAGCGAGCTGCGTTCAATACTGGGTCACTAAACGCGGCTTCTTGGTATAGCTGTATTAAATCAACCAATTGAGTTTGGGCATTGTTCGTTCTATTGCCTGTGACGTTAGAGGGTACTGAAGCGTTAGGCAGCGCCGCTTTTGTGGGCATGACAAACTGAGGTGGCTGCTCTAAGCCAATAAGGGTTGATGTACTCATTGGGATGGGTAAAGCCGGTCTTGCCGCACCATTGGCGTTTTGGGCAAAAGCATTCAAAGCCAATAAATTGAGGCTGAAGGCCTGGCTTAGGATTAAACCAATAGTGCTTATTTGGGAGCGGCGAAAACGGGCTTGGGTCATCTAATTCGGATACTTTTCAATGTGCCATGAAGTTTAAGGCCAATTCAATCAAAGTGCCTATTTAGCAGCTATTTTGCCAAATTCCCTTATCTTCGCCTTAAGCCTATAAAATTTGCCTATGGATCTACTTTTGTTATTGAAGGCAGTTATTTTGGGGGTGGTAGAGGGCTTAACAGAGTTTTTGCCAATCTCTAGTACTGGGCATCTGATATTAGTTGGAGATTTGCTTGATTTCAATGACGATCGAGGTAAGGCTTTCGAGGTCATTATTCAGTTTGGGGCAATTTTGGCGGTCTGCTGGGAGTTTCGTGGAAAGCTTTTAAAAGTTGCCCTCTCGATTACTACTAGCGCCAACTCTCGCCGTTTTGTCCTGAATTTATTAATCGCCTCTGTTCCGGCAATGGGCTTGGCATTTATATTTGGCAAGCACATCAAAGCAGTTTTGTTTTCGCCGATACCAGTGGCTAGTGCTTTTATAGTAGGCGCCTTAGTTATTTTCTGGGCGGAGCGTCGTCAAGAAAGAATCTCTTTTGCTAAAAGTCATATTCAATCAGTAGACGATCTTTCGCCCTTGGATGCGCTAAAGGTTGGTTTGGCGCAGTGCGCCGCTTTGATACCTGGGACCTCACGCTCAGGTGCAACCATTATTGGCGGCATGCTATTTGGTTTGCCGCGCACTGTCGCTACAGAATTTTCTTTCTTTCTGGCGATTCCGGTAATTGGCGGCGCAACTGCTTATGAGCTAATCAAGCTTTGGAAGTCCCCAGTAGCATTCTCTGGAGACTTTGCATTTGCGACTGCCATTGGCTTTGTTGCCGCATTTATTTCCGCCTTTATTTGCGTGCGCTGGTTAATTCATTATGTGGCGCATCATAACTTCATTCCATTTGCGTGGTACCGAATTGCCTTTGGACTTTTGGTCTTAATTACTGCATATACTGGCTTGATTGCTTGGTCGCATTAACTGTGTGAAGAATAAAAACGGAACTTAATATGGATGTATCAATAGACACGATCACAAATAATATCCAGCTGGCATTAGCACCAGTTTTCTTATTGACAGCAGTAGCCACTTTAATTAATGCTATTTCTGCCCGCCTTGCTAGGACGGTTGATCGTATGCGATTAATTCAGCAAAAGATTGAAGATGGATTGATAGCGGATGAGGGTAGGCTTAGCCATATGCGCACAGAGGTTCATGAGGCCAAGTTTCGTGGACGCCTATGTACTCTTGCCATCTTTTTTGTCGTCTTAAGCGGAATTTTTATTTCCTTAACAGTACTCGA
>CANFRA010000056.1 GCA_947449305.1 Burkholderiaceae bacterium | reverse complement strand
CAATCTGTAAACGCCAAAGCATTTTCGGCGTGACCCACCCGATATCCTTTTGACAGGATCTTCCAGGTAAGCACAATATCTTCACCCACCATCTCTGGCCAACCTCCAAGCTCATTCAGAGTTTTACGCTCATACAATGAAAAAGCACCTTGCGCTACCATCGTACCCTGAAACAATGATTGAATGCGCTTAATAGTGGCAATACCCAAAAAGTAATCCCATTCTTGAGCTTTGGTAATCCAGTTTTCTCGGGAGTTGCGAATGAGAATTTCACCAGCAACTGCTTTGGTATTGATGGGATCTGATAAATACCGACCCACCAAATGTCGAATGCCATCTTTAAGCACATAACTATCTGCGTCAATTGTGACGATGATATCGGTTGTAGAGGATTTGAGCCCATGATTAAGCGCTGCTGCTTTTCCGCCATTCCGCTGGAGATCAATTAACTCAAGATCAATCTTGCCACCCAAATCAATCAGCTCTAGATTGGCATGCTCATCAAGCAGGGTTTTTACGGAATCAACCGTTCTATCGCTCGAGCCATCGTTAATCACAATGATCCGAATATGTCCCGGGTAATCTTGCAAAAAAATACCCGATAAGGTTGAGGCAATGGATTTTTCTTCGTTATAGGCAGCGATTAATACCGTGATAGGTGGATACTTTTGCTGGTCAATGACTTTTGGTCTTTTATCTAAAAATAAAGCCATTGCCACAAAGGCATTCATAAAACCGGGAATTATTGCTATGAAGGTAATAATGAAATAGGCTGCATAAACCCCTATCTCACGACTTAAATCCTCGTACCAAGGCTGTGAATACCAGAAGGAGACCCCCATCCAAGTGAGGGCAAAAATGAGAGATGTGAAAAACTTGGCTTTAACGGAAAAATACAAAATAGCATCTATTTTAGATATGAATGTTTCAGCATACCCCTAAAGATGGGCTGAAAACTCCTATCTGAAAATTATATTTAAAAAATATAAGGACATCCCAATACTCATTGGGAGTGTTTATTTAGGGTATTTGGTGGGGCGAACGACGGGGCTCGAACCCGCGACAACCAGAATCACAATCTGGGACTCTACCAACTGAGCTACGTCCGCCGTTGAAGAATTATCATTATAGCTTTTTGCTCAAAAACCTGTCAAAAACCCTGTTTCTAGGCCGTTTCTTCAGCACTTTCATACTCAAAAGCCGCCCAATCCCCCAGGGTTAGGCTGGCATCAATGAAGAAATCCACAATCGCCGCTTTGCTCTGAACTTTAGCTAGCGCATGATGATCTGAGAGGCGCTGGCGCCAGTATCTTGACCCTGCCCTGCCATGAGCTAAGCCGAGGATATGTCTTGTGAATGCGCCAATATAAAAAGGTTTCTCTTTTGCTCTGCACTCATCAAACCAGTCCTGCACTTGCTTGACTAGGGCAATCTGAATTCTGTGCCACTCTGTTTCACTAAAGAGATAACCGGCCGCTTCACCATTGGTGTTGATCAAATCATCCCAACCTAATAGCATTGCCGGGAAATGGTATGCCGCCCTACCAATCATGAAACCATCAAAGTCATCCCAATGACCAGCAATTTGTTCATTGGTTTCTAGGCCGCCATTCAGTAAGACCTTGAGATCAGGAAATTGTTTTTGAGCATCTAGCCTGAGTTTTGCAGCCACTTCATAATGTAGTGGCGGCTTACTGCGATTCTCTTTTGGTGACAGTCCTTTGAGCACTGCATTACGGGCATGAATGGTGACTTGGCTCGCACCGGCATCTGCTACCGCCAATATGAAATCCAATGCAAACTGATAATCTTTGGGAGAAGAAGAAGCATCCATGGAATCTAAGCCTAAGCGATGCTTCACTGAGATCGGAATATCCACTGCGCCATTCATTGCTTTGAGGCACTCTGCAACTAAATTGGGTTCAGCCATCAGGCAGGCACCAAAGGCACCGCGTTGCACACGCTCTGATGGACAACCACAATTAAGATCAATCTCATCGTAGCCCCACTGCTGCGCTAGCTCTGCAGACCTTGCTAAGTCATTGGGCTCCGAACCACCTAGCTGCAGTACGACTGGATGTTGATCTTGCGAGTAATTCAAATGACGTGGTACATCACCGTGCATTAGCGCACCCGTTGTCACCATCTCGGTATACAGAACCGCATCTTTAGTAAGCGTGCGATGAAAAGAACGGCAATGACGATCCGTCCACTCCATCATGGGGGCCACAGCAAGACGTTTCTTTCGGGTATTTGTCATGAACTTCTATTCATTAGCTTTAACCGCTATTTTAAATGCATCAGGGCAACCGAAGTTGCCCTGATATCTGATTAGCCAGAAAGACTGTTAACGCATCTTATCGAGTCTAGCCTCCAACTCCACAGCGAGATCAAGAGCGCCCATATAGCCAGACTTAAGGTGGGCTGGTAAATCAGGATCCCCCACCATGCTTCCCAAGGTCTCCACTAGACTGTAAACAATTCCTTTTGCCGCACTACTGGCAATAGATTTGCTAGCTACCGCCTCATCAATATGATTGACAGCATCTAAGAAATAGTCATGTCCAGGTAGGCCATCCGGCCCCAATTCTTCATTAGGCATAAATTTGATCCTTAATTGAATTCTTACAGCATTTGATCCGCTTTATAGAAAAACTTACGGGCATGCGCCAGAATTTCTTTATCAGATGGATGATCAACGGTTTCAACACCAACAATCTTTTCCGCCACCTTGGCATCATGTTTATGTGCATGCTTAATGAGCTCTAATTTGGCAGAGCCAGGCCCCAGAATCAGGATTTCTTTAGATTCATTTACCGCCTGAATCACTGAATGGAGATATTTAGAATCTAACGCTACTTTGCCGCTACCAATTTCATTTGCCTTGTGATGCAAATGCGTATGCGTTGACTTGCTCTTAATAATCTCAGCCTCGCTGGCATCCTTACTCAAAAACATGACATGGGCTTCTTGATGATCGATCCAAATTACCGCATGATTTAATGACATAGTTTTTCCCTCGATTGATATAAGTATCTGCTCAGAATACACCTGAAAAACCCTAGAAATATCTAAACAAATTGATTTAAGTCAAATAGGCAGCACTAAAGAATAGAACCTCTATAAATCTAATACTCTTTTGCTCATGAATGATCTAGTAATCTTTGTAATGGGGTCTAGAAATGAGACTTCTTTAGCTAACAACTGTAAGGGCCTTGAGAGATCTATGTCATATTCTTGATATGGCGTGAGCTCTGGGTAAATCTGATCGTCTTTGATTGGTATGCCCAAGGCGTTGAGATGGCAGCGCAGTTGATGTTTCTTGCCACTTCCTGGTGTAAGTCGATATTTAGCCCATGGCTTATTTTGGGCAACAAGCTCAATCAATGTATCAGTATTGGATTCGCCCTGAACTTCCATCATCTGTAAGAAATGTTCAGACTCTTCTAGTCTACTTTGATAAGTCATTGGTAATTGGGTTGCCAACTCCTCTGAGTAGGGTGCGATTGCCTCATAAACCTTTTTAACCGCCCGATCTCTAAAGAGATTTTGATATTGCGCTCTCTCATGAGGCTTTATTGAAAAGATTACGAGCCCAGCAGTATCACGATCAATACGATGTATGGGGCTGAGAGTTTGAATACTCGTTTTTTTCTTGAGACGATTCAGAAGTGTTTGATGCAAGTAAAGGCCGCTAGGCGTTACTGGTAAAAAATGGGGTTTATCTGAAACCAGGATATGCTCGTCCTGGAAGATGATCTCTTCCTCAAAAGGTATTTCAGGCTCTCTTGCTAAACGCCTAAAGTAAATCAGATGAGTATTGGGCAGATAATCGCCACTCGCCTTAAGAGTCTCTCCCTCGTCATTCAATATGAGCCCTTGAGCAAATCGATCCTCCCACTCCTTTACTTCAATATGAGGAAACTGGGTAATAAAGAATTGCAATAAATTCGGGTGAGACTGATCGGCAGGTAAAAAAACCCGTGATGCTGAGACTCCTTCTGAATTCACTTGCATGAAAAACCCCGTTACCTTAAGACTACTATTTTAAGTGATTGCTTGGTGTAGCCCAGGCTGAAGATCAGGCTAGTGAAGTTTTTGAGATAAATCAAAAAATCGCCCCCATTATTAGTCCTAAAAGCAGATTTAAGTCGAATTAGATAGTCATTTATTGCCATTGAGAGTAAATTGAACTATGGACTCAGTAGTTATTTAATTTATAAACAAATGGAGGAAGGTATGAAAATACTAGTACCGGTAGATGGATCAAAATCTTCGCTCAATGCCGCTAAGTATGCAGCTAAGTTAGTGAAAGACTTCCGCAGCAAGTGCACCATTACTCTAGCAAGCGTACATGACGACATTGGATTGGGTCACGTTAAGCAGTTCGTTGCCAAAAGCGTAGTCGATGACTACCTAAGAGAGGTCAGTGAAAAAGAGCTGAAATCTGCACAAAAGGCTTTGGATGCTGCCGGCATTAAGCACACTATGGTCATTAAACGTGGCAATGTAGCGGAAGAGATCCTCAACCTAGCCAACAAAGAAAAGTTTGATTTAATCATCATGGGTTGCAAAGGTCGCACTGGAATCTTGGATGCATTGTTGGGCTCAGTAGCTCAAAAAGTGAGTGCAAATGCAAAGCAAGCGGTACTGCTAGTGAAATAAGCTTTTCCACGCCTCGTTTGAAATAATAAAGGCCGCATTTGCGGCCTTTATTCATTTAAGTGACTACTTTGACTTTAAGCTTTGTAGTAGCGGTCTTTAATCCATAAGGCGACAGTTACCAGGCCGATCATGATAGGCACCTCAACCAAGGGCCCTATTACAGCTGCAAAGGCAGCGCCAGAGTTAATCCCAAAGACCGCAATCGCTACTGCAATAGCCAATTCAAAATTATTACTAGAGGCTGTGAACGACAAAGTGCAGCAGCGCTTGTAATCAATGCCCATCTTGGCGGTTATGACAAAAGTAACTAGGAACATCACGCCGAAGTAAATCAATAATGGGATGGAGATCGTTAACACATCCCCTGGCAACTCCAGAATCAGTTTGCCCTTGAGACTAAACATCACCACGATAGTAAAGAGTAATGCAATTAAAGTGAGTTTTCCAATCTTTGGAACAAAATGTTCGTGATACCACTCTTTAGAAACAAACTTCAGCATGACAAATCGGGTTAGTAATCCTGCTATACAAGGAATCCCTAAATAGATAAAGACAGTCTTAGCGATCTCACTAATAGTGATGCTCACATTTGATCCAGCAAGACCAAACAGTGGTGGAAGTACGGTTAAGAATACATAGGCATAGATGCTAAAAAATAGGACTTGGAAAATGGCATTAAACGCCACTAAGCCAGCAGCATATTCTGTAGATCCCTTAGCAATATCATTCCAAACAATCACCATCGCAATACAGGGTGCAATACCAATCAAAATAAGGCCAGCCATATATTCAGGTTGATTGGGTACAAAGGTAATTGCCAGTAGAAACATGAAGATTGGAGCAATAATCCAATTCATCAGAAAGGCAATCGCAAAGATTTTTTTATCTTTAAACACATCAGGCAGATCTTCATATCTCACCTTAGCAAATGGTGGATACATCATGAGTATTAAGCCAATGGCAATTGGGTAATTGGTACTGCCCACCTGAAATGAATTAATAAAGCCCTCTACCCCTGGGAATAAATAGCCCAAACCAATCCCTAAGGCCATGGCAGCAAAAATCCAAACCGTTAAATAACGATCTAAGAAGGATAGTTTTTTAGTCAGAGAGCTCATGGTTTTGTGTGAATCTCTTTTAAGGACATTGCGTCTAGTTTTTCAAGAGGCATAGCGGCCAAGATATCCACCCTCTTTTTAAGACCATTCATGACTTCGTTAAAGGCAGCCTTCTTTTCGATATCAGTACCCTGCACTTGTGACGGATCGGGGAAGCCCCAGTGGGCTGTAACTGGTTGACCAGGCCAATGAGGACAAACTTCACCTGCTGCGTTATCGCATACCGTGATGATGAAATCCATCTTTGGAGCATCTGGCTGTGCAAATACATCCCAACTTTTAGATTTGAGCAAGAAAGTATCTAAGCCCAACTCTTTTGCAATCTGAGCAGCATAGGGATTAACACTGGTACCAGGAGTAGATCCTGCAGAAAAACCTCTGAGCTTACCGCTTGGATGGGTAGATGCCAATGCCTCGCCAATAATGGAGCGAGCAGAATTATGGGTACAGAGAAAAAGAACGTTGTATTGCTTCATGATGATTTTGCCTTCTTCAAAACTTTAACTGGAACACACGCTTGCCCATCGCAGCAGTTTTCTAACAGGAACTCGCTGAGGTCTTGAACAAGTTTTGCATTCGGGCGGTAGATGAGGTTGCGACTTTGCCTCTCAACCACGAGCAGGTTCGCCTGTGCTAACTCTTTGAGGTGAAAGCTTAATGTCGCATTAGGGATACCTAATTTTTCGATCATTTGACCAGGAGTAAGCCCCTGGTCCCCTCGCTGAACAATTAAGCGGAAGATGTTGAGCCTTGATTCCTGCCCCAAGGCTAAAAAGGCCTGTATTGCGTCAGTATTTTTCATATTTCCAATTATATAGAAATATATATGACGAAATGATGACAATAAAAAAGCCACCCGAAGGTGGCTTTTCTGATGCAGCTTAAAGCGCTTACTCGCGTGAAGCCTTCTTGCGATCATGCTCTTTCAGGTGACGCTTACGAACACGCACACTCTTAGGTGTTACTTCCACCAACTCATCATCACTAATAAATTCAACTGCGTATTCCAAGGTCAAATCGATTGGGGTTACTAGGCGAACCGCTTCATCAGTACCGGAAGAGCGCACGTTGGTTAACTGCTTGCCTTTAATCGGGTTCACAACCAAGTCATTGTCACGACTATGAATACCAATCACCATACCTTCGTAAACAGGATCACCATGCTTTACGAACATACGACCACGGTCTTGCAATTTCCAAATAGCGTAAGCAACTGCTTCGCCATCATCTTGGCTAATCAACACTCCGTTATGACGCTCGCCTAAAATACCATCCTTAGCAGGCGCATAAGCATCAAAGGTATGGCTCATCAAACCATTGCCACGGGTCATAGTCATGAAATCGCCCTGGAAACCAATCAAGCCACGTGCTGGAATCCGGTACTCAAGACGGGTACGCCCTTTTCCATCGCTCACCATATCTTGCAACTCACCCTTGCGCTTACCCAAGTCTTCCATCACGGCGCCTTGAGTCGCATCTTCAACGTCAACCGTTAAATTCTCATACGGCTCCATCTTCACACCATTCTCTTCATGGAAAACGACACGTGGACGAGAAACAGCCATTTCATAGCCTTCGCGACGCATAGTCTCTACCAGAATAGTGAGGTGCAATTCACCGCGACCTGATACTTCAAACACAGTATCGTCATCCGTTTCTTTTACACGCAATGCCATATTGGACTTCAATTCACGATCTAAGCGTTCGCGGATCTGACGGCTAGTCACAAACTTACCTTCACGACCAGCCAATGGGCTAGTGTTCACCATGAAGTTCATTGTTAAAGTTGGTTCATCAATTTTGAGCATCGGTAAGGCATCTGGTGTATCGACCGCACAAACCGTTGTACCAATAGCCAACTCCTCAATACCATTGATTAATGCGATATCGCCAGCAATAGCCTCTTCAACAACCTCACGCTCCAAGCCCTTAAATTTCAATACTTGGTTTACGCGACCTTTAAATGGCGCACCATCTGGACCATTCATGCAAATGACTTCCATACCGGATTTAACGCGGCCGCGGTTTACACGACCAATACCGATTTTTCCAACGTAGCTGTTGTAGTCAATGGAGGAAATCTGGAACTGCAAAGGGCCATCAGGATTATCGTCACGAACAGGCACATGCTCTAAGACAGCATCAAACAATGGGCGCATATCACCTTCACGCACATCTTCAGTCATGCCTGCATAGCCGTTTAAGCCTGATGCATAAATAATTGGGAAATCAAGCTGCTCTTCAGTAGCACCCAGCTTGTCAAACAACTCAAAGGTTGCATTGATAACGTAGTCACAACGAGCGCCTGGACGGTCAACTTTGTTGATCACCACAATTGGCTTTAGGCCAAGCGCTAGCGCTTTCTTGGTAACGAAACGGGTTTGTGGCATTGGGCCTTCAACTGCATCAACTAAAAGCAATACGCCATCAACCATAGACAGTACGCGCTCCACTTCACCGCCGAAGTCAGCGTGTCCTGGGGTATCAACAATATTGATATGGGTGCCGTTGTACTCCACTGAGCAGTTCTTGGACAAAATAGTAATGCCACGCTCTTTTTCCAAGTCGTTTGAGTCCATGACGCGTTCGGT
>CANFRA010000055.1 GCA_947449305.1 Burkholderiaceae bacterium | reverse complement strand
CCTAGCCACCAGTCAAACATGCCGCCCATAGTGTTGCCAACGGTTGCAACCAAGATTGCAATCCAATACATATCAGGATTGAGCGTGGTGTACCCAAATAGAATCGGCTCTGAACCGACGGGAAGTAGTGTTGCCGAAACAAATGCGCTGATAAAGACGGCCGGCAAACCAACGGATGGCAAACCAAACCATCCTAAGAAATGCTCAAGCGCGTGATCCATTAAGAGAGGACTCCAGACTTTTTCAGGATCCTAATTTGTTCTTCAGTCAGGCCAGCGGATTTAAGCACTTGATCAGTATGCTCTCCTAATGTAGGAGCGCGACAACGAATTGATCCAGGATTTTGCGAAAGCTTAGGAATGATTCCGGGGACCTGTACTTTAAGGCCATTCGCTGCTTGTACAGTTTCGATCACACCACGTGCATGGTAGTGAGGATCTTCGGCAATATCTTTTGCCGTATAAATCTTGCCAGACGGGACCTCTGCCTCAAGCAAACCTTTCAGAACTTCATCAAGGCTTAATGTTTTTGTCCAAGCATTAATCGCGGCATCAATTTCAACAACGCGCTTAGCACGACCATTATTAAAAGCTAAATCTGGGTCTTCACCCAAATCCGCCCTACCAATTAAGGCCATCAAGCGCTTATAAATAGAATCGCCGTTGCCAGCGATCAAGACATACTGTCCATCAGCACACTGATAGGCATTAGAAGGAGCAATCCCCGGTAATGCGCCACCTGCAGGCTGACGTATTGCACCAAATGCCGAATACTCTGGTAGCAGGCTTTCAGTTAAATTAAACACTGCTTCATATAAAGCGACGTCAATCATTTGACCCTGGCCACCACGAGCGTCTCGCTCATATAAAGCAAGTAATACACCAAGCGCACCATGCAAGCCTGCAATCGTGTCTCCAAGCGATACGCCTGCCCTCACTGGCACATCATTTGGATGGCCAGTGATATAGCGCAAGCCAGCCATCGCCTCTCCAATCGCTGCAAAACCAGGCTCATCACGTCTAGGCCCATCCTGGCCATAACCGGAGATGCGCAACATAATCAGTTTTGGATTTGCTTCATGCAATTCTTCCCAGCCCAAGCCCCACTTCTCTAATGTGCCTGGTCGAAAGTTTTCAATGACGACATCCGCTTCAAGTGCTAGCTTTCTGGCAATCGCCTGACCTTCTTTGACGCGCAGATCTAGGCAGATCGATTGTTTATTGCGTGATTGGGCTTGCCACCAAACTGATGTTCCCTCGTGTAGCAGGCGCCACTTACGCAATGGATCGCCAGCACCTGGAGACTCTACCTTAATCACTTCTGCCCCAAAATCAGCCAATGTTTTTGAGGCAAATGGCCCGGCAATGAGCTGACCTAACTCCAAAATCTTGACCCCAGAAAGAATTTGTTGGTGATTCTTTTGCATGAGAAAGTGCTTATCCCTTGTTTATCTTTATATACAGATTATTGAGGCTATTTTCGCCTGATTTCCATCATTCTCCAAGATTTTCAAATCTTGCTTAAACTAGTGCCTGTATCCAAAAATAATCCATAAAACTGATAAAACGAGAGTTTCATGAATCACCCTATTCCTAAGCCAGACCAGTACCAAGAAATACGTGAAGCCTTACGAGACCTCTGTGGAAAATTTGACTCCGCCTATTGGCAAAAAGTAGACCACGAACGGGGCTACCCAGAGGCTTTTGTAGATGCCATGACCGAAGCTGGCTGGTTAGCCGCTTTGATACCAGAAGAATATGGTGGCTCAGGATTAGGTTTGGCAGAAGCTTCTGTCATCATGGAGGAAATTAACTTCTCGGGCGGCAACGCTGGCTCTTGTCATGGTCAGATGTATAACATGGGCACCTTGCTTCGCCATGGTTCTGAAGAGCAGAAAAAAATGTATCTGCCGAAAATTGCCAGCGGGCAATTGCGTCTGCAAAGCATGGCAGTGACAGAGCCCACTACCGGCACTGATACCACCAAACTAAAAACTACTGCTGTCAAAAAAGGGGATAAGTACATTATCAATGGCCAGAAAGTTTGGATCTCTCGTATTCAGCATTCTGATCTGATGATTTTGCTAGCGCGCACTACTCCGCTCAATGAAGTGCAGCGCAAATCCGAAGGTATGTCGATCTTCATCGTAAATCTTGCTGATGCGATCGGCAAAGGAATGGAAGTGCGGCCCATTGCCAATATGGTGAACCATGAAACCAATGAAGTGTTCTTTGATAACCTAGAGATACCAGCAGAAAATCTGATTGGTACAGAGGGCCAAGGATTTAAATACATCCTTGATGGCCTTAATGCGGAACGTGTTCTGATTGCAGCAGAATGTATTGGGGATGCCTATTGGTTTATTGATCGCGCCCGTCGCTATGCAAATGACCGGGTAGTATTTGATCGCCCGATTGGGAAAAATCAGGGGATTCAGTTTCCGATTGCCGATAGCTATATTGAAACTGAGGCTGCCAATCTCATGCGCTTTAAGGCCTGTGAACTGTTTGATAATCACCAGCCCTGCGGACCTGAGTCAAATATGTCTAAATATTTAGCTGCCAAAGCATCTTGGGAGGCGGCAAACGTTTGCTTACAAACCCACGGTGGCTTTGGTTTTGCTAATGAATATGATGTTGAACGTAAATTTAGAGAAACTCGCCTTTATCAAGTTGCGCCAATCTCAACAAACTTGATTTACTCCTATATGGCTGAACATGTTCTTGGCTTACCCAGATCTTTCTAATAGGCCATTGAGATGAGCATTCGTCCACTAGATGGAATTACTGTTGTTGCGCTAGAGCATGTGATTGCTGCGCCCTTCTGTACTCGGCAGCTCGCTGATCTGGGCGCCCGCATCATTAAGATTGAGCGTCCTGGTGATGGCGATTTTGCGAGGGGCTACGACACCCAAGTTGATGGCCTCTCATCCCACTTTGCCTGGGTCAATCGATCAAAAGAAAGCTTAACGCTCGACCTTAAGCAAGATTCTGCTTTGGCAGTGCTCAAGAATTTACTGAAAACTGCTGATGTCTTTATCCAAAATCTGGTTCCTGGAGCAGCTGCCCGTATGGGACTTACTGCGCAGGCCTTGCAGCAAGAAAATCCAGGGCTCATCCTGTGCGCCATTTCAGGTTATGGCAATGATGGTCCCTATCGCGATAAAAAAGCTTACGACCTTTTAATCCAAAGCGAGGCAGGCTTCCTATCTATTACAGGAACGCCAGAAACACCTAGCAAGGCGGGCAACTCCATTGCTGATATTGCTGCTGGTATGTACGCCTACACCAACATCTTGGCAGCCCTCTTGCAAAGAGGAAAAACGGGCAAAGGAACTGTAATTGATATCTCCATGCTGGAAGCACTGAGTGAATGGATGAGCTTTCCGCTGTACTACGCCTATAAAGGCGCCAATCCACCATCTAGAAATGGCGCATCTCATGCCACCATTTACCCATACGGCCCCTTTAAGGCTGGAGATGGCAAGACTGTCATGCTTGGGCTTCAAAATGAACGTGAGTGGGTGAAGTTCTGCGAAGCAGTATTAGAGAATCCCGCACTTGCCCAAGATGAGCGCTTTGATAGAAATTACAAGCGCAATGAAAAACGTGCTGAATTGCTCGAAATTATTAATGCCTGCTTTAGCAAGCTCACTGCAGAGCAACTGATTGCCAAACTAGATCAAGCTCAAATTGCGAATGCCCACCTCAATGACATGGAAGGTCTTTGGAAGCATGAGCAGCTTAAAGCCCGGAATCGTTTTACTGAAGTAGGCACCCCTAATGGTCCCATTGCCGCACTCCTTCCCCCAGGATTAAATGACAGCTACGACTATCGTATGGATCCCATTCCGGCTGTAGGCGAACACACTGACTCCATCTTAAAAGAGTTGGGCATGACAGAGTCTGATATTGCGAGCATGCGCGCTAGTGGCGCAATTTAAAGCAGCGGCGAGGTGAGATGGGCGGCGTTTTCTAAATAGTGCTGCCAACGTGGCCGCTTTGACCATACTTTTGGATCAATGTAATCAGACTGCGCTAAATAGGATTCGATCAAGGTTTCGAGTCTTGAACAAAAATCTACGTTATAAACAATCAGACTGATTTCAAAGTTTAGACGTAGGCTACGTTGATCAAAATTGACCGAACCAAAGATAGCTGCTTTTTTATCAACTAGCAAACTCTTGGTGTGAAGCAGACCACCATGAAACTCAGCAATATGTACGCCTGAATTCAAGAGATCTGCGTAATAACTTTTACTGCTCCAAGCAACCAATTTTGAATCATTTAATTTGGGCACAATTAAAGTAACCTTCACCCCGCGTCTGGCAGTCGACATGAGCGCTTGCATTAGTCCATCATCTGGGCCGAAATAAGGTGTTGTAATCGTTAACTCCTCTCGAGCATCAATAATCGCTGAAAGCATCACTTGATACAAAATATCGTCACGATAGACTGGGCCTGAAGCAAGTTCCTGGGCAATGACTCCGCCCTCATTAGGCGCTACTGGAGGCTTGTGATCCTTAAAATGCGTAACTCGAGGATTATCAACACTCCAATCGAAAGAGAACGTCAACTCAAACTGAGAGGCAACTGGGCCCTCAACTCGTACCATAGCATCAACCCATTCACCCACACCAGAATCTTGCTTGAATGTGCGTGGATCAACTAAATTCATACTCCCAGTCCAAACAACAGCGTTATCGATGATGAATATTTTTCGATGTAAACGTAAATCGGCGCGCCTAAATTGAAATCTTCCAATTTGGATAGGCAATGCTTCCGTTACCTCTATCCCTGCATTGCGAAAGCGGGCTGGCCATTTAGATTTAAACCAATCTTTACTGCCCAAAGAATCCAATAAGACGCGGCAAGCAACCCCACGCTTAGCAGCTGCAATCATTGCCTCGCCCACTCGGTCAGCATCACCACCTAAGGCCCAAATATAGAACTCTAGATGCAAGCTTTCTTTAGCCTGATTAATCTCATCAATAAAGAGCTGCAGAATTTGCAATGAATTCGTATGTAAATCAATCTTATTTCCAGCAACTACTGGTGTGCCATTGTTCGATTCTGCTAAAAGACTAAATGAACGAGATTCAATTGGTAGCAGCTGCCTATCCCCTGCATACTTGATACGCATTTCTTCGGTAATTGCAGAATATTCATGATTCATGCGTGTAATTTTTCTAGTGAGTTTGCGGCCTACAGGACGCTCTCCAATAAGTACATACAAGCTGATGCCAAAAACTGGAAAGGTCATCACAATAAATATCCATGCAAAGGCCACACCCACCGGCCTTCTCACGGAAATAATCACACCAATGAAGTAGGTCACTAATATGAAATGAATCAATAAAAGCCAATTAATATTGAGCTCAAAAGTATGTTTTAGAAAAATATTGAGTAAGTCGTTCATATCAATTCCAGTTCCGCCGCTATACCTAAATGATCAGACAATTTCATCCAATCGTGCAAAACTTCTGCAGAATGAATCTTCAGTCCGCGTACATAAATCCGATCCATTGCCAATAAGGGCTTCACGCTAGGGAAAGTCTTTGCTGGTGAGCCAGTTAAGACTTCAAATACTTCTTCAAACCCAGCCGCTTTCATTGGTGCGCCTACCCGATTACGCCAATCATTAAAGTCCCCGGCAACAATGGTTGGGCCTTGCTGGGCTAACTCTTCAATATGTCCCATAATTTGCTCTAACTGACGCTCTCTACCCCGCTCAAATAAAGCTAAGTGCACACAAAAGCAATGAATGGGCTGATCCACTCCGTCTAGTTGAGTCACACTATGTAGCAAGCCTCTTCTTTCAAAGCGATACGCAGAAATATCGTAATTGAGGCCTTTATGCAGTGGATGCTTCGATAAAATGGCATTGCCATGATGGCCATCTGGATACTCCATATTTTTTCCATAATGCCAGTCGCGCCAAAAGTCTTCCGATAGAAAGTGGGTGAGCTCAGTCAAAGGCCACTGCCCAAATCGCCGAATTCTTCCTCGATGCTCTTGCTGTAATTCTTGAAGAAACAATAAGTCTGGGTGATGATTGCGCATTTTTTGTCGCAACTGATAAATAGTAGAGCGCCTATGCAAAGGAGAAACTCCTTTATGCACATTCATACTCATGACAGTGAAGCGAGCGCCTCTACTCTGAGTCATTAAAACTGCCCTGCCGCACGCTGCCGCCGAACTCGTGCCAAATAAATCTCACCCTCAACCAAATCTTGGCACTGCATGCATTTATTGCAAATGGATGCCTGCTCTCGTAACTCCTCTATTGAGTCGATTGGATGAGTATCCAGATACTCACGTAGATCCACATCAAGGATCTCGTTGCAGAGGCAAACTACTTGCGCCATCAGTCAGAAAATAGGGGTATAGATTGCATTAAGCTCATTTTGCCATTGCCTTGATAGAATCAAGCCCATGTTGACCGCTTTTGAAGACGCCCTAGCCCTACTGGCCCATCTAGATGGTGGGGTTCTGGGAATCGTCCTGGTTTCCCTCCAGGTTAGCTTAACTGCCCTACTCTTTGGAACGCTGATTGGCCTTCCCCTGGGGGCCTTATTGGCCACTGAAGAATTTACAGGCAAAAAATCGATTGTTGTTGGTCTAAATACCTTAATGGGGGTTCCGACGGTGATTGTCGGGGTCTTAGTTTACCTCATGCTGTCTCGTTCAGGCCCCATGGGGGCATGGGGATGGTTGTTTACACCCAAGGGCATGATTGTGGCTCAAACGCTTCTGACAACACCCTTAATTGCAGCCCTGAGCCGCCAAATCTTGGAAGACTCTTGGAGAATTCATCGCGATACCTTCTTAAGCCTGAGATTGCCATCGATGGCACGCTTTAAGTGGCTTATTTGGGATTGCCGCTTTTCCCTCACTATTGCTGTCCTTGCTGGCCTTGCTAGAGCAATTTCTGAGGTTGGCGCTGTCATGATTGTGGGTGGGAACATTCAAAACTCAACCCGAACCATGACTACTGCAATCGCCTTAGAAACCAGCAAGGGTGATCTGCCCTTAGCGCTTGCCTTAGGTATTGTCTTGCTTGCAATTGTTCTATTAGCAAACCTATTTACGTTTGCAGTTCGTCAAGTAGCGGAGCGTCGCTATGGTTGATATGACAGAGCAATTTGAAAGATTTATCGAGCTACGCGATATCACGGTCAAAAGTAATGGTCGTGTCATTCTCAACATTCAGCATGCACTCATTCCAGCCGACCGTATTACTGCTTGCATTGGTCCCAATGGAGCAGGCAAAACTACCTTTTTAAAATTACTAGATGGACTCGTCAAACCAGATACTGGAACAGTAAGTTACTCATTTGCCAATAAGACTGCATTGGTTTTGCACCACACTCCAATGATTAAAGCTTCTACTAAAACGAATTTAAGTATGGTCAGGGATGCAGACTCTACGATTACTAATGAGGCAATTGAAGAAGTTATCGAACGGGTTGGCTTACAGAAACTAGCAACTACTCCAGCTCATAAACTCTCTGCTGGCGAGAGGCAGAAGCTTTGCCTTGGGCGGGCAATTTTGCAAAAGCCAAACTTAGTCTTATTAGATGAACCCACCGCAAACTTAGATCCAAATACCACTGAGCAAGTTGAAGAAATGATTCGCCAGTTTGATGCGCAAAATACGGACGTTATTTTTTCTTCACATCAACTTGCTCAAGTACAAAGACTTGCGCAATACATCGTCTTTATTGATCATGGTGAGATAAAAGAAAAGGGACCCGTAGGCCCCTTCTTTTTGAATCCTCAAACACAGGCTGCTAAACGCTACCTACATCAAGAATTATTAGCTGACTAAGCGCTGACTAATTACTTCGCTGCAGGTGTTGCTGCTACAGGAGCAACAAATGGTGGCGGCGCAGTGCAAGCAGCGGGAGCAGGTGTGCCTGGAACTCTATATTGATCAGCCACTTTGTTGATTGCCTGGCAAAGTTGATATGCACCAACCCGACCCGCATAAGCAGTCTTTGCATCAGCCAATGTCTTGGCCTCTTGCGCTTCCGGAGTTAATGGAGGCAAAGCTGCAAATATTGAAGCGGAAGTGAATGCGCAGAGTGTGAAAGCAATGATCTTTTTCATGGCTTTGTCCTTATTTATTAACTTTGTTGTACCAGAGCTCATGGTGCTCTTTTGCCCAGGTTGCATCAACGTAGCCAGACATCATGCCATCAGAAGAACCCTGCATACCAATTGAACCAATATAAATATGCCCCATCGCCATAGTCATCATGAGAACTGCCGCACCGCCGTGAATAATATTAGCAATCTGCATGGTTCCACGGATGTACTCAACTTGCATAAACGGCACGATCATATCGAGCACCAAGCCAGAACCCGAGATCACCAAGCCTAGGAAGGTCATACCAAACCAGAACCAAATCTTCTCACCGAAGTTAAAGAAGCCGGCAGGAGGATGCTTTCCACCAAACATTCCGCCAAATGACTTTATCCATGTCAGATCACCTTGCCCCGGGATATTTCTAGTAGCGAAGAGCAAGAAGAAAATCACTACGCTCAGAGTAAACAAAGGGCCAGAGTAGTTGTGAATATTTTTACAGATATTGAGGAAGGTGCCATAAGCAACGCCGCCCATCAAAGGCATAGCAAAATACTTACCCCACAAAATTAGGCCGCCAGTCAAAGCAAGTCCAATAAAACTCGCAGCCATTACCCAGTGGGTAAAGCGCTCAAAGCCATTAAATCGTTTGATTTTTTGACCCGATAGCGGCGCATGTAATTTGATTGGGCCCTTGATAATGAAAACGGCTGCAATACCAAAGAATGCAATCGCCAATAACCAACCGCCGTAAACAGTAATCACACCATTACGAATCACCCTCCACTGCTCACCAGAACGCTGAATCAGAACACTAGCTTCTTTGTCTGGAATGCTGACAAAGTTATATGGATCACTATTAGCAGATGTAAAGATAGATGGATTGGCTGGTTGTGACTGAGCCTGAGTTCCATTAGCCAAGGCATTAGGATTAGCTGGCACTGATTTAGGTGGAATATCCACTCCGCTAGGAGAAGGCAAAGGCGCCATTGCTGCGCGCTCTGCATAACTTATTCCGCTCGCCAGAGTCAGCGACAAACCAGCAGCCACCACCAAAGTGCGTAGAACTTTAGAAAATGATCGTTTCATACACATGTCCTTAAACGTTTTCGTTTTATTTATTGTTATTTAGTTGATCACTTAACGCGACTGTATTCGTTTTGACCCT
>CANFRA010000054.1 GCA_947449305.1 Burkholderiaceae bacterium | reverse complement strand
GCGAACTCCATTACATAAACTTAAAACAACCGTGATGAGGGTAAATACTTTTTAATCAGTCTCGCTCCACAACACGCCTAAATAGAACTTCTCTTGAAGCCTACCCCCCGATTGTTTGCCCTTTTTGTAGGGGTGTCAAGGAGTTATATCTACTTACCCCCTAGTAAATACCCTTTATTTATCGAAAAATGCCCCAATATAGCTTAAACAGGGGTTTTTACAGGTTTTTTAGCAACAAGACCCTAGTAAATTAAAGTTTGAATATCTGTGTTTAGAATGTTTCTTATGAGCCGCACACCAAAAAATCCCACTACTGGCGTACCAGTCAATCCCTATATTGAGGACACCATCCTTCTCGAAAAGCAGGCCGAGAAAGTTAAGGCACCTTCGATGTATAAAGTTTTACTATTGAATGACGATTACACGCCAATGGAATTTGTGGTGATGGTGATTCAGGAGTATTTTAGTAAAGATCATGAAACAGCTACACGCATCATGTTGCAAGTTCATTTAGTTGGCAAAGGTATTTGCGGGGTCTTTACTCGCGATGTCGCTGCCACCAAAGTGCATCAAGTTGTTGAACTATCCCGTGAAGCGGGCCACCCACTACAGTGCACTATGGAGGAAGCATGATTGCCCAGGAACTAGAAGTAAGTTTACATATGGCGTTTGTTGACGCTCGGGCATCACGACACGAGTTCATTACAGTCGAACATCTATTGGCTGCATTGTTAGACAATGCGACCGCAGTTGAGGTACTCAAAGCCTGTGCGGTCAATATCGCCGAGTTGCGTTCTCAGCTTAAAAACTTTATCAATGACAACACTCCAGTAGTGCCTGGCAATGATGAGGTTGATACACAACCTACGCTTGGATTTCAGCGGGTGATTCAACGCGCCATCATGCACGTGCAATCAACTTCAAATGGTAAGAAAGAAGTCACTGGCGCCAATGTTTTGGTTGCTATCTTTGGTGAAAAAGATTCGCATGCGGTGTACTTCCTGCAGCAGCAAGGTGTAACTCGTTTAGATGTAGTGAACTTCATTAGCCACGGCGTTCGTAAAGATCAGGCTGAACATGTGAAGCCTGTTGATGCGGCCCAAGAAACAGAAGAATCTGCTTCATCTGGAAAAGAGAGCCCGCTTGACCAATATACCCAAAACCTCAATGCATTGGCTCGCCAAGGCAAGATTGACCCCTTGATTGGTCGCGAGAGCGAGGTAGAGCGGGTGATTCAGGTGCTTTGCCGTCGCCGTAAGAACAATCCACTGCTAGTTGGTGAGGCTGGTGTCGGTAAAACTGCGATTGCAGAGGGATTAGCTTGGCGGATTGTTAAGGGCGATGTGCCTGACATTCTTGCTAATGCAACTGTTTATTCCTTGGATATGGGCGCCTTGCTTGCTGGCACTAAATATCGCGGTGATTTTGAGCAACGCCTAAAGAGTGTTTTGAAGTCTTTAAAAGATCATGCCCATGGTGTTTTGTTCATTGATGAGATTCACACCTTGATTGGTGCGGGCGCTGCATCTGGTGGAACATTAGATGCAAGTAATTTATTAAAGCCTGCTTTGTCAAATGGCCAACTCAAATGTATTGGCGCAACTACCTTTACAGAGTACCGTGGAATTTTTGAAAAAGATGCCGCTCTATCTCGCCGCTTCCAAAAGGTTGATGTGGTTGAGCCAACGGTAGATCAGACAGTACAAATTTTGCGTGGCCTAAAGTCTCGTTTTGAAGAGCACCATAGCGTGAAGTATGCAGCTGGTGCATTGGTCGCTGCTGCCGAGCTCTCTGCTCGCTACATTAATGATCGTCATTTGCCAGATAAGGCAATCGATGTGATTGATGAGGCTGGTGCTGCGCAACGCATTTTGCCTAAGTCTAAGCAGAAGAAAACTATTGGTCGTCCAGAGATCGAAGAGATCGTTGCCAAGATTGCCCGCATACCGCCGCAGTCTGTCACTGTAGATGATCGTAGTAAGTTGCAAACATTAGATCGCGACATTAAGAGTGTGGTCTTTGGTCAGGATCCTGCGATTGAAGCCTTAGCTAGCGCCATTAAGATGACGCGTGCTGGTCTTGGGAAGATTGATAGGCCAATTGGCTCATTCTTATTCTCTGGCCCAACAGGCGTTGGTAAAACCGAAGTTGCAAAACAGCTCGCTTATATCCTGGGCATTGAGCTGCTCCGCTTTGATATGTCCGAGTATATGGAGCGTCATGCAGTCAGCCGCTTAATTGGCGCGCCTCCAGGCTATGTAGGATTTGATCAGGGCGGCTTGCTCACTGAGGCCGTCAACAAAAAACCGCATTGCGTTCTTTTGTTAGATGAAATTGAAAAAGCCCATCCGGATATTTTCAATATCCTTTTGCAGGTAATGGATCATGGGACCTTGACGGATAACAATGGTCGTAAGACCGACTTTCGCAATGTCATCATCATCATGACCACTAACGCTGGTGCAGAGGCGATGCAGAAGTCCATTATGGGCTTTACGAATGTTCGCGAGTCTGGTGATGAGATGGCAGATATCAAGAAGTTCTTCACACCAGAGTTCCGTAATCGCTTAGATGCTATTGTTTCCTTTAAAGCACTTGATGAAACCATCATCATGCGGGTGGTTGATAAGTTCTTAATGCAACTAGAGGAGCAATTGCATGAGAAGAAAGTCGATGCTACCTTTAGCTCTAAACTGCGTGCTCATTTAGCTAAGCATGGATTTGATCCATTAATGGGTGCCCGCCCAATGCAGCGCATTATTCAAGATACAGTACGCAAAGCGCTTGCCGATGAATTGCTCTTTGGTAAGCTTGCCCAAGGCGGGCATGTAGATGTAGACGTGGATGAGGATGGTAAGGTGCTATTGAACTTTGATGCTCCTGTATTGCCTGGTAAAGCTGCTAAAAAAGATATAGCTCCTGCAGAAGAAATTTAACGAATAACAGCATTAAAGGAAAATATGTCACACCACGATAAATTGCTGGATGCTTTTGAAGCTTACAAAGCTGAGCATGAAAAGTTTGAAGGTAAAGGTATTAAGGCTTCTGCTACCCGTGCTCGCAAAGCTTTGCAAGAAATTACAGGCTCTTGTAAAGAGCGCCGCAAGGAAATTTCTGCTGAAAAAGAATCCCGGGAGGGCAAAGGTGGGGGCATGTCACAGGATGCTGCCCGTCACGCGCATATTCGCAAATAAGCCTCAGCTAGAATTGGGTAATAAAAAAGCCACCTTAGGGTGGCTTTTTTATTGAAGCTTGGCTTAAGCTCGCCCGGTACTTCCAAAGCCTCCAGCACCACGACTACTCTCAGTAAACTCCTCAACCACTTTGAGCTGTACTTGCTGGACTGGCATGACTACTAATTGGGCCAAGCGCTCCATAGGTTCTAGCTTGAATGGCGCTGCACCGCGATTCCAGGTGCTCACCATCAGTTGACCCTGGTAATCAGAATCAATTAAGCCAACTAAATTTCCCAAGACAATCCCATGCTTATGGCCAAGACCTGAGCGTGGCAGAATAAATGCGGCATAACGCGGATCTTCAACAAAGATAGCCAAGCCTGTTGGTACCAAGACGGTTTGACCTGGTGCTATCTCAATGGTTTCATCGATACAAGCACGTAAATCTAGGCCGGCACTACCTGGTGTGCCATAAGTTGGCAATTGGTCGCGCATACGTTCATCGAGAATTTTGACTTGGAGTGATTGCATAGAATTTCCTAAAGCGGGTAGCGAGAGTATTTAAATTTTCTTGGCGATAAGCGCAATCAGTTGACGAGCAAGTTGAAGCTTTTCCGCCTTAGCAATTTTCTTGCTACCAGCTTCATCAATGACAAGCAATTGATTGAGATCGCTACCAAATGTTTCTGGGCCGATATTGCCAACGACCATTGGAATGCCCTTGCGCTGACGTTTTTCTTGGGCATGTTTTTCTAAATCGCTAGATTCTGCTGCAAAACCTACGCAGTATGGGTAAGGTTTGCCAGCTTTCATTTTGACGGTTTTAGCGACATCTAAAAGAATATCCGGGTTAGCAATGAATTCAATACTTGGAGCTGCTTTACCTTGGCGCTTGATCTTTTCTTGAGCAGGCTTTGCAATGCCCCAATCAGCTACCGCAGCAACTGCAAAGAAGATATCGCAATCAGAAATATTTAATGTAGCCGCATGCATTTCTTTTGCGCTTCTCACATTGCTGCGAGTAATGTTCCCGGTAGCCTCTAATGGGGTTGCTAAGTCACAGGGACCTGCAATGAGGTGTACTTGGGCGCCTGCCTCAACAGCTGCACGCGCGATAGCAAAGCCCATCTTGCCTGAGCTGTGATTAGTAATGCCGCGCACTGGATCGATTGCTTCAAAAGTAGGGCCAGAAGTAATTAATACTTTTTTACCGGTCAAAGTTTTCTTTTGAAAGAAAGCAATGACTTGCTCAGCGATTTCAAAAGGCTCTAGCATTCTGCCCATACCTATTTCACCACAGGCCTGAAAGCCACTGGCTGGGCCAAGAAGGGAAACCCCATCTTTATTGAGGCGCTCGACACTTCTTTGGGTTGCAGCGTGTTCCCACATTTGCTTATTCATTGCTGGTGCAAGTAAGAGAGGGCAATCTCGGGCAAGACAAAGTGTGCTGAGTAAGTCATCAGCCAAGCCTAATGAGAGCTTGGCCATTAAGTCAGCACTAGCAGGCGCAATGACAATAGCGTCAGCAGAACGGGAGAGTTCTATGTGAGCCATATTATTACTAACACTGCTATCCCACTGGCTAGTGAAGACGGGATTGCCCGTGAGTGCTTGCATTGTGACGGGCGTTACGAATTGTGTTGCAGCTTCAGTCATCACTACCTGAACGGTAGCGCCTTCTTGCATCAATTGGCGTGCAAGTTCAGGTGTCTTGTAGGCGGCAATGCCACCAGAGATCCCGAGAACGATTTTCTTATTTAAAAGTGATTGCATAGTGCCAGCTTAATGGGATTGGGCGGATTTGCCAAATGACTTACGTAATTCACCCCAAAGAATCAGGGCAGCGCCAATACAGATAGCGCTATCAGCAATATTGAATGCTGGCCAATGCCAGTTAGCATAATGAAGGTCGATAAAATCAACGACAGCGCCGTACATAATTCGATCTAATACATTCCCTAGGGCACCCCCTAGAATCAAGCTCAGAGCGACACAAAGCATTTTATCGTTTTGGCTTTTGCGAAGAAGCCAAACAATATAGATGCAAGCTACCAAACCCACGATCGTAAAGAACCATCGCTGCCATCCTGAGCCTTGGGCCAGAAAAGAAAATGCTGCCCCAGGGTTAAAGAGTAATAGCCAATTCATAAAAGGAAGCACCGGCTCTGGAATGCCTAACTGCAAATTGCTTAATGCCGACCACTTACTCAGTTGATCTAAGAGCAGGATGATTGTTGCAATTGCCAGAGAGCGAAAAAATGAAATACTCATTGAATTGATCTATTAAGCAAACAAGCGATGATCACCATCACCAAAAAGATTGCTAATGCAGCGACCACAGAGTTCAGGGTGGTCGACATTGTTGCCAACATCCTGGGTGTGATGCCAGCAGCGACCACACTTCTTGTACTGGCTGCCACGCACTAAAACCTCTAATCCATCATTACTGAGTTCAATATTGGCGCTAGAGGTAATAGTGACAAAGCGTAAGTCGTCCTCTAGTGAATGAAGGATTGCGAAGTCAACATCACCTACTTTAATGGTCAGCTCAGCCTGCAGAGATGAACCGACATTGCCGGCTTCACGTTCAATCTCAATCGCCTTGGTGACTTCAGAGCGAATTTCGCGAATACGATTCCACTTGGCAAGCAGCTCACCTGCTTTGGCAATTTCTGGGAAGGTGCCAAACTCTTCCATGAAGATTGATTCAGAAGGTTTGCTTCCTGAGCCATGTGGAACGTCCTGCCACGCCTCTTCTGCAGTAAACGAAAGGAAGGGTGCGAGCCACTTTAGAAGATTTTGGGTGATATGGAATAAAGCATTTTGTGCAGCACGACGATCGGGTGAATCAGGTGCGCTGGTATAGAGACGATCTTTCAGAATATCTAAATAGAGCCCCCCCAAATCTTCTGAGCAGAATGACAGCATCCGCGCTACAGCCGGGTGAAATTCATAGGCCTTGTAATGAGCCTGAACATCAGTTTGGATTTGATTTGCTAGTGCGACAGCATAGCGATCGATTTCTAGCCATTGATCAGCAGGCATGGCATGTTTGCTTGGATCAAAATCAGAAAGATTAGCCAGCAAGAAGCGCAAGGTATTGCGAATGCGGCGATAACTTTCAGTGACGCGTTTCAGAATCTCATCTGAGATCGTCATCTCACCTGAGTAGTCAGTAGAGGCAACCCAAAGACGAATAATTTCAGCACCGAGTTTGTCGGCAACTTGCTGTGGGGCAATTACATTACCGACAGACTTACTCATCTTGCGACCTTGGCCATCTACAGTGAAGCCATGAGTTAGCAAGGCTTTGTAGGGCGGCTTGCCATCGAGCATTGCGCCAGTCAGCAAGGAGGAGTGGAACCAACCACGATGTTGATCTGAGCCCTCTAGGTATAAATCAGCCAAGCGGCCATTGGGCGTTTTGGCATCGACAGTAAGTAACTCATTGCGATGTGAACCACGAATCACATGCCAATGAGTTGTCCCTGAATCAAACCAAACGTCTAGCGTGTCACGATTTTTTTCGTATTGGGAGGCTTCATCACCAAGAAGTTCGGCAACTTCTAATTTTTGCCAGGCCTCAATACCCTCTTTTTCTACACGTTTCGCTACTTCTTCAAGTAACTCAACAGTACGCGGATGAGGCTCGCCACTTTCTTTATGAACAAAGAAAGCCATGGGCACACCCCATTGGCGCTGACGTGACAAGGTCCAGTCAGGGCGATTAGCAATCATGCTATGTAGACGTTGTTTACCCCAAGCAGGGAAGAAGTCGGTATTCTCAATGCCGGCTAATGCTGTTTCACGCAAGCTCGCATTGCCATCTGAAGGCTTTTTATCCATACTCGCAAACCACTGCGAAGTAGCGCGATAGATAATCGGCGACTTATGGCGCCAGCAGTGCATGTAAGAGTGTGTGTAGGTTTTATCGCGGAGCAGGCTACCAGCTTCACGCATAGCTTCCACAATCTTGGGGTTGGCTTTCCAGATGTACTCATTGGCAAAGAGTGGCAGCCATGAGGCATACACACCATTACCCATTACTGGATTCAAAATATCGTTGTCAGCTAGTTTATTTGCCTTGCAGGACTTAAAGTCCTCCTCACCATAAGCAGGTGCAGAGTGAACAATGCCAGTGCCGGTATCGAGGGTGACATATTCAGCAGGATAAATTGGGGACAGACGCTTGTAGCCATCATGTAATGGCGCAAGCGGGTGCCAGAAGGAGATGTTTGCAAGCTGGTTGCCGGTACAGGTTGCAATGACTTTGCCTTCAAGGCCATAGTCTTGCAAGCAGGTTTCAACGCGATCTTTTGCCAGAATTAATAACTTATCACCCACATCAACTAAGGCATAAGTCAGCTCAGGATGAACATTCATGGCCTGGTTCGCAGGAATAGTCCATGGTGTAGTGGTCCAAATCACAATCTGACCAGGCTTATTAGGAAGCTCTGAGAGCCCAAAAGCTTTTGCAAGTTGTGGACGCTGGGCTTCATCAAATGCAAAGCCGACATCTACCGTTGGATCAGTCTTGTCTTGGTATTCGACTTCGGCTTCCGCTAGAGCAGAACCGCAATCAAAACACCAGTTCACGGGCTTTAGGCCGCGAAAGACATAGCCTTTTTCCCAAATCTTGCCTAGAGCACGAATTTCATCGGCCTCATTGCGGTAGCTCATAGTGAGATAAGGGTTGTTCCAGTCTCCGAGTACACCTAAGCGCTCAAAGTCTTTCTTCTGCTTATCTACTTGTACTTGTGCATAGGCACGTGCCTTAGATTGCACTTCAGCAGTCGGTAAGTTTTTACCAAACTGCTTTTCAATCTGAATCTCAATCGGCATACCGTGGCAATCCCAACCCGGCACATAGGCAGAGTCAAAGCCCATTAACCAACGGGACTTGACGATGATGTCTTTCAGAATCTTGTTTACTGCATGCCCAATATGAATATCGCCATTCGCATATGGAGGGCCGTCATGCAAAATGAATTTCGTTTGGTTGGCGTGAGCCGCACGAATTTTTTCGTAAAGCTTATTTTTCTGCCACTGAGCAACCCATTGCGGTTCCCGCTTGGCTAGGTCTCCCCGCATTGGAAACGAGGTATCGAGAAGATTGACAGGATAAGAGTTTTCTTTTTCAGACATAAGTTTTTTTCTGGAAATAATTTCTGGCGTGCTTTGCATCTGCTGCAATTGCTTTTGTAAGGGTGTCGAGATCGTCATACTTGGCCTCGTCACGAATTTTTTCTAAGAGCTCCACAGTAATAATTTTTCCGTAGACGTCTTGCTGGTAATCAAAAATATGTGTTTCTAGCAGGACGCGACCTTCATCTTCGACTGTAGGTCTGACGCCTAGGCTAGCTACGGCCGGTAGCGGCTTATCAGCAAGGCCTAATACTTGTGCAGTGAAGATACCAGTAGTTGCTGGTTTACGGTGATGCAAGTGATTAGCTACCGCTAAGTTCAAAGTAGGGAAGCCAAGTTTGCGGCCTAATTGCTGACCATGAATGACATGACCAGAAATTCCATAAGGACGACCTAATAACTTTTCAGCTTGGCTCATATCACCACTAGCAAGTGCTGCCCGCAAAGCAGAACTAGAAATACGTTCACCATCTTCTGAGATAGTTTGAATGCTGGAAACTTTAAAGCCATATTTTTCGCCGGCAGCTTTGAGGCTCGTAAAATTTCCAGCGCGCTTTGCGCCATAGCAAAAATCATCACCAATCAAAATCCATTTGGCGTTTAAGCGTTTCACAATAATTTCAGAGACAAACTCATCTGGTGTCAGTCGTGCAAAAGCGGCATTGAAATGCTCCACTACAACCCGATCAATTCCAAGCTCTGCTAATGCTGCCAGTTTGTCGCGCAGATTCAGAATACGGGGAGGCGCTTGTTCTGGTGAGAAGAATTCTTTGGGGTGTGGCTCGAAGGTCATGACGCAACTCACCAGACCTCGCTCCTTGGCGCCATCAACAAGCTGTTTTAGTAGGGCGCGATGACCCCTGTGCACGCCATCGAAATTACCGATGCTAAGGGCACAAGCAGGTCCTGCAGAAAACTGGGTCGGGCCACGGAATACGTTCACAAAATCGCTTTCAGGGTAGCCATCAATTATATTGTGGGCATGCTTTCTATC
>CANFRA010000053.1 GCA_947449305.1 Burkholderiaceae bacterium | reverse complement strand
TCAGAAATGTGCGCCAATCATCATGAGACTTTGATTGATTGGGAAAAATACGGTGAGGCTGCTCATATGTCCATCCCCACGGCTGAGCATTACTGGCCTGCTTTGTATGCCTTGGCTTTACAAGAAGAGGATGAGGATGCGAAAGTCTATACAGATGGTATTGAGATGAGCTCCATCAGCATGCTAGGTTTTTCAATTCAATAAATACGAACTATGTGGCCATCCATTTTTGCAATTTTCTTCGGTGCAGGCTTCGGAGCTTTACTTAGGGCAGGGTTTAATTTCCTAGCTGCAGGCACTGCATCAATGATTCCTCTGGGCACCTTGCTTTCAAATCTAATTGGAGGCTACCTCATTGGTATTGCCATTGCATTTTTTGGCAATAATCCGAATCTCTCTCCTGAATGGAAGTTGTTTGTAATTACTGGTTTTCTGGGTGGCTTAACCACCTTCTCTAGTTTTTCTGCAGAAGTCGTTGCTCTCATGCAGCGCGGAGAAATTACTTGGGCACTAGGCACAGCCTTGCTTCACTTGATTGGGTCGCTAGTTCTGACCTTCTTAGGAATCCTTACTTATCAAGCCTTGAAGTAAATATTAAAGTCAGTTTATTCAGGCTTGATATTTGCTATTTTGACAACGGCACTCCACTTTGCAGATTCTGATTTAATCAGTGCAGCAAACTCTGCTGGACTACCACCACCAATTTCATTTCCCTGAGATAGCATTATCTCTCGCACGCCTGGATCCTTAAGGGCTTCATTCGCAGCAGCATTTAATTTATCGATGATTGCCTTAGGTGTTCCTTTAGGTGCGATTAGGCCCTGCCAATTAAGTACCTCAACTTTAGGGTAGCCCAACTCTACAAAGCTTGGCACATTTGGCAAAAGAGGAGAACGTTTTTTGCTCGTAATAGCGATGGGGCGTAGCTTATCTGCTTTGATATTGGGTACTGCGGAGTACATTTGATCAAACATGATGTCTACATTACCTGCCATGAGATCAGTGAGGGCTGCAGAGCCACTCTTATAAGGAACATGAATCATACTAATATCAGCATTGAGTTCAAACAGTTCAGCAGAAAGCTGGTGACTTCCGCCTATGCCCCCAGATGAAAAAGTTAAAACACCAGGCTTCGCTTTTGCAGCCGCCACAATATCCCCAATAGTTTTGTATGGCGAGTTTGGATTGACTACCAACACAAGTGGCCCTTTCTCAACCAACATAATGGGGTTTATATCAGTTTCAGGGTCATAGCGTAAATTGCCAAAGAGTGTTTTATTGACGGCCATTGGCGCGAAGTTACCCATGCCGATGGTGTAGCCATCTGGGGTGGCGCGAGCAATAAATTCAGTACCAATATTGCCGCCGGCGCCAGGTTTGTTATCAATCACGATGGGCTGCTTCAAAATCACACTCATTTTTTGGGCGAGCTGACGGCTACGTGAGTCCGCGCTGCCACCCGCACCATAGGGCACGATGAAGTTAATCGGCTTATTGGGGTAATTACTTTGTGCAACAGTAACTGAGGTAAAGATACTCCCAAGACTAAACGCGCAAATAGAAAGTTTTTTAATCAGTCGCATACCTATGCCTTAATCCGAATTTAAATGAATCCTAGCACTCCCAGCACCCCGCCAATTGCAATAAGATACAGCGGGTGCCAACGCGTTAAGAGAGTAATAGCGATTGTGCCTACCGTCAAGATATACGCACCTAGGCTGTGATTAATTTGTAAGGCAATTTCAAATGCGGAAGAGAGGACTAAGCCAATTGCAAGAGCGGCAGCAGCATATTGAATCGTTTTTTTACTTAATGGATTCTTCATTCTCATGATGAAGCGTTGTAAGAAGTAAATCATGATGGATGATGGCCAAGCTATTGCCAGAGTAGCGAGCAGCGCTCCAAGAACCCCATAAACATGCCAGCCAATGAGAGTGACTGTCATGAAATTAGGTCCCGGTGCAGCCTGGGCTATTGCAAAATAATCGGAAAACGTCTGGACATCAATCCAGTGCTCTTGATGAACGGCTAAATTAAATAAGACGGGTAATAGTGCATTGACACCACCAAAGGCAACGAGCGAAAAGGCAGATAATTTTAAGAAAAGGCTTAGCAAAATACTCATAGAGCCTGAGCCTTTTTTCTTGCTAAGAATATTGCGATTGGGGCAACTAGCAGAACAACGTAGCCTAAACCGAGATGAAATACTGTGGCGGCAATCATGGTGAGAACTACCACTAGAAACATCGCCGGGTAGCGGAACTCATCACGCATCATCTTAAATCCCGTTGAAGCGATTAAGCCAACACCCACCGCTGAAATACCGCGAAGTAGACCCTTAACAGACTCTAGATAACTATAGTGCTCATATAAAAATGCTAAGCACAACACAATCGCGATTGGCCCTAGTGATAAGCCAAGTGTTGCAGCCAGCGCCCCTCTTGCACCACCAAATCGAGAGCCAATACAAACAGCGAGGTTCATGATGTTTGGACCCGGAACAATTTGGCAGATTCCTAAAATGGCGCTGAATTCTTCGGAGGTCAAAATTTTGTCGCGCTCAACTAGAGTCCGCCTGGCCCAAGGTAGGACACCTCCAAAACCAGACATTCCAATCTTGCTAAAGGTGATGAATAGTTGCTTGGGTGTGAGTGTTTTCAAAATGAGCAGGGCTTACTAGGGTTTATTGTGGTTTGAATGGATGCGGTATTGGCTTGTTATCCAACCAAGCTTCTAAAGTCTCTGTTATTCCTTTAGAGAAGGCTGCAAAAATGGGCTCAGCAATAAAACCGAGATGAGGCGTGACTAAAAGATTGGGCGTGTTACGCAGCGGATCATTTTCGGGAAGTGGCTCAATATCAAATACGTCAACAGCAGCCTGTCCAGGTCTTCCAGCGGCAAGTGCTTTTTGTAGATCATTCATATTGATCAAGGCAGAGCGTGAAGTATTCACCAAGATAGAGTCTGGTCGCATTAAGGCTAATTGATCTGCGCTAATGAGTCCTTTGGTGCCAGGTCCCGCTACGAGGTGCATGGTGACAATCTTAGAAGTTTTCAGCAACTCTTCCAAGCTGACTGATTTGGCATTCTCGGCAGCAGCCCGTTCTGGAGTCATGCGCGGACTCCAGGTCACAACTTCCATGCCAAATGCTGCACCTACGCGAGCTACGCGACTACCAATGGCGCCAAGCCCCATAACGCCCAATCGCTCTCCAGAGAGCATGGGAAGGACTGAAAGTTGATCGCGCCAGCCACCGGAAGCAATCAGTTTGTGCTCTTCAATCAGACGCTTAGATGCGCCGAGAATTAAAGCCCAGGTCAGCTCTGCAGTAGTTTCTTTAGAGGGGCCGCCAGGGGAGCATGCGATCGGGATATTGCGCGCTACTAGGGCGGATGCTTCGAGCGTGCCATTACGCTCACCAGTAAACATCAAAAACTTGAGCTTTGGTAAGCGCGCAATCATGGCCTCATTAAAAGGGGAGCGATCACGCACGATGGCAATCGCATCGGCATCCTTCACAGCTTCATATAAAGCCTCATCACGTAAAGGCTTGTGGTGGAAAGTGAGATTTGAACTTTGCTCTAACTTATCCCAGTTCGAAAAACGGCGCAAAGCCTGTTCGTAATCTCCGAGAATGACAATGTTTGGTAATGCAGCCATATCAAATACTTTCTAGTGAATTAATCTGGAGTACAAAGACTCAGAATTTGCCTGAGATCAGACGCTTGTCCTAATTTCCAGAGTGCAGAAATCAGTTGGCGAGTTTTTTCTTTGCCAATCACTGGCTCAGTCAGCGTTGTGAACTTCTGCTCTAAATGAGCATCCGTCATGGGATTCTCTACGGAGCCAATCGCGTTCTTCACAAAGATGTGAACTTCTTTACCATTCTTCAGAAAGGCTTTGACATCCACAGATGCCTCATTGATTGATGTATCTGTTGTCGCATTTACCTTCGCACGCAAGGCTACGACATCAGCCCGATTCACAATGTCATCTGCATATTCGCCCTCACCAGCTTGACCAAAGATTAAACCAACGGCGCAACCGTGATACACACTGAACTTGCCTTCTAAACCATCTTTAGGCGTCTTCTTGCCAGTAAGTTCTAAAACGAGTGGATGAGCGCGTAATTCAATACGCTCAACATCTTCTGCCTTCACACCTTGGGCGCGTAATTGCGCACAAGCATCAATTGCGGGATGAATCACAATTCCACAAGCAAAAGGCTTGTAAGTATTTAATGAAATCTCAAAGGATTTACCTAATGCACGATCAATTTCTGACCAATCACATTTGGTAGAGACGGTCTGCATATAGCCACGACCGGCTTCCAATGCTTTTGGGCTGGAGGTAAAGCCATGCTTAGCTAAGAGTGCTGAGAGTTGACCTGCACGTGCAGCACCACCAGGATGAAAAGGTTTAGTCATCGTACCAAACTGTTCGCGCATGCCAACCGGCTGTGAGGCTGCAATACCTAGAGCCATCGTAGTTTTCTGAAGATCAAGACCCATCAATCGTGAACAGGCGGCTGCAGAACCTAACATTCCAGTGGAGCCGGTGATATGCCAACCACGATGGTAGTGATCTGGGTACATGGCATTGCCAACGCGACATGCAACATCAATACCCAAGACAAGAGAGTCAATAATCTGACGACCGCTGACGTTGGTGTGCTCACCTAATGCCAAGATAGCTGAGGCTACTGGGCCTGCTGGATGGATCACAGTCTTGAGGTGAGTGTCATCAAAGTCAAAGGTATGTGAGCTGATACCGTTAATGAGAGCTGCGCCACCCATATCTACTTTGCCCTTACGCCCCAAGATACTGGCTTGTGGAGCTGGCTGAAATTCTCGGATGGCTGCTAAGGAAGACTCTACACTTTCATGGTTGGCAGCACCAATGGCGCAGCCTAGCCAGTTTAAGAAAGTACGATGCGCCTCGTGATCCACTTCCGGCGTCCATCCTTGACTTGGGTGTGAAGCAACAAACTCCGCCAAAATTTTTGTTACTGGTGGGGCGTTTAGATCAGCTGCTGCAGCGATAGCGTGAGACATATGATTTCCTGTGAATATAAAGAATAGTTAGATTGATGAAGTGTATTGAGCTAATCAATTTCAATATGGCGATCTTTGGCTACTTTGGCCCAGCGTGCAATATCGTCTTTGATGTAATTACTAAATTGAGGTGGAGTCATTGGCATTAATGTCATCGCCTCACTCGTCATTTTTTCGGAGAAGTCAGGTAGCGCCAACACTTTATTGAGCTCTGTATTTAATTTAGCGACAATGGCTGGGGGCAAATTAGCAGGCCCTACTAGGCCATACCATTGTTGACCATCAAAACCATCGTAGCCAAGCTCTTTAAAGGTTGGGATAGTTGGCGCAGCAGCATTTCGTTTGGCCCCTGTAATAGCAAGTCCCCGTACTCGATTAGAGTTGATGTAGGGAAGACCGGCAAATAAGGTGGGAAGCATCACCTGAGTCTGGCCTGCCAACAAATCCGTATAGGCGGGGCCAACACCGCGATAAGGTACATGCACCATGAATATCCCCGCAGCTAATTTCAACTGCTCCATACCTAGATGAGTCAGAGTGCCAGGGCCTGCTGAGCCATAACTGAGTTTGGCGGGATTCTTTTTGGCGTAATCCAAAAATTCTTTGAAGTTTTTAATTGGTAAATCTGGATTGATGATTAAAACATTCGGTGTAGCCCCAATCATGCCAATGGGAGTGAAGTCTTTGATAGCATCGTAAGGGAGTTTACGTACTGCAGGGTTGGTGCCATGGGTGCCTACGTAAGCGATCATTAAGGTGTAACCATCAGCTGGAGCTTTAGCAGTTGCTTGGGATGCAATCGACCCGCCTCCGCCACCCATATTTTCAACGACGACTGTTTGACCTAGGGAGCGCGTCAGTTTTTCTGCGACTGCTCTTGCAATATTATCTAGACCTCCACCAGCAGCAACAGGCGCTATTAGCTTGATAGGTTTCACTGGATAAACTCCAGCGGTTTGTGCTTGAACTCCCAGGCAAATCGTCAAGCCCACAATAGTGGCAATAAAGGATAAAAAAATCGGCATTGGCCGATTAATAGCTTTAGACATGTCTCTTGGGTCCGGATTATTGTTGTGTATGAATACAATCTTATATAGTAAGTTTACTATTGATGAGCAATCTATTTTGATTAAGGAAACACCATGATTTTGGAACATTGCGATATAGAAATTGACCCAGCCAAGCAGAAAGAGTTCGAGGAGGCTATTTTGCGGGGTGTGGATACGGTCATCTCAAAGGCAAGGGGCTTCAAGGGCTACAAGGTAAACCACAGCATCGAAACACCATCCCGCTATTTATTGCTTATTTATTGGGATACTCTCGAGAACCATACGGTGGATTTTCGGGGGTCTAGCGCATTTGCGGATTGGCGTGCCATTGTGGGCCCTTTCTTTGCAAAACCACCGTTTGTTGAGCATATGACTTTGGTTGGCAAGTCAGCTTAAATCATTTATCCCGCCTTGAGCTTTTTCCGAATGGAGTGCTCAACTGGGATGGAATCTAGAGTGGGCTCAAGAGCTTCGCGCTCATCAAAGACAAAACAAGTGCCTTTGTAATGCGCGGAGCCCACTTCTTCAAAATATTTGAGGATGCCACCTTCGAGTTGGTAGCTATGTTCCATACCAATCTCCCGCATATAGAGACCTGATTTTTCACAACGAATACCGCCAGTACAAAAGCTTACCAATGTTTTATCTGCAAGTGCTTCTTTATGTGCAGTAATTGCTTTTGGAAATTGGGTGAACTTTTCAATATTGAAGTGCAGGGCATTTTCAAAAGTGCCATAGTCAACCTCAAAGGCATTGCGTGTATCTATCATGACTACGGGGCGGCCTAAGTCATCGGTACCGCGATCAAGCCACTCTTGTAATTTCTTAGGCTTAATAAAATTTGCGCGACCTTCTTCAGGGCGAATCGCAGGATGATTCATGCGTATGATTTCATTTTTGAGTTTGATCAACATCTTCTTAAATGGCTGATCTTCTGACCAGCTTTCTTTTGCTTCAAGAGGGGTAAACCGCGGGTCTGAGCGCAGCCAATCCAAAAAGCCACGTAGCTCCATCTCTTTGCCAGCCAAAAACAGGTTGATACCTTCGCCAGTGAGCAAAATGGTGCCTTTAAGCCCTCGGCTATTGCATTCATTCAGCATTTTGACGCGCAAGTCCGCTAGACCATCCAGGCTAACAAATAAATAGGCGGCAATATTTAAAATCGACTTCATTTTTTCTCTCTTTGGGCTACCCCGTCATTATCGAGCAAATACACCTTGGGGGTGGTAATCTTGAGGTCTTATTAAAAGGAGACAACCCATGCTGTATCTAGCCAAAATGGCCAAAAGCATCTTATTTACCGCTCTATTTGCTTTGGGGGCCGCTAGTTCTGCAATTGCCCAAACTGCTGGGGTAGGGACTTGGCCTACCCAAAAGCCGATTCGGTTGATTGCGGTATTTCCGCCTGGTGGATCGGTAGATCAAGTGGCTCGTGTTTTGGCTCCCGCTTTGCAATCTGAATTAAAGCAAAACGTCATTGTTGAAAATATTGGGGGTGCATCTGGTGTGATTGGCACTTCCGCAATGACTAGGGCGGATGCCGATGGATATACCTTTGCCGTAGTGTTTGATACCCACGGCGTTAATCCATCGCTTAAAGACAAGCTTCCCTATGACACGATTAAAGATATTGCACCTGTCATCCTGGTAGGCACTTCTCCGATGGTGTTGGTAGCAAGTAAGAATTCAGGTATCACCAGTTTCAAACAACTTGCAGAAATGTCTAAGGCAGGCAAGCCATTTAGTTATGGCTCCATTGGTATTGGCAGCTTAGGGCACTTAGCAATGGCGCGCCTTGCTAAGCAGGCAGGATTTGATTGGAACCACATTCCATATCGTGGCGGTGGCCCCTTAATGCAAGACGCTCTAGGTGGGCAGGTGCAGTTAGCGATTGGTTCAGAGTTTTTGGTCAAGCCCCACATTGAGAGTGGCAGCTTAATTCCTTTAGTTATTACAACCACCAAACGAGTCCCAAGCTTGCCTAATGTGCCGACAGTTGCTGAAAGTGGCTTTCCTGGCTTTAGTGCTCCAGCTTGGTGGGCAGTCTTGGCCCCAGGCAAAACTCCACCAGCAATTGTGGAAGCCTTGAATAAAGCCTTGAATAAGTCTTTGAAGTCGCCAGCAGTTGCTGAGAAATTTAAATCTCAAGGAATTGAAATTATTGGCGGATCTTCAGAAACTGCCCGTGACTTCATTGGTAAGCAAATTGGTATTTGGGGTAAGTTTGTGATTGAGAACAATATTAAAGAAACTGGCCAATAGAAAGCGCTTATGTCTGAACGTTTAATTCCTTATCAAGCAATGGATTTAGCGGAACCAGCTGAGCTGGTTGCTGCTATTCGAAAGAGGCGTGGTGGCCAGTTTATTAACTTAGATCGTATGCTATTACATAGCATCCCAATCGCTGAGGGTTGGAATCATTTTATCGGTGAAATTCGCAATAACCTGTCTTTGGATCCTAAGTTACGTGAGTTGGCAATGTGTGGTGTAGCAGTGCTGAATGGCGCTGAGTACGAGTTCTTTCATCATGCCCCTCCTTTTAAAAAAGCAGGTGGCACTGAGGAGCAAGTACAAGGGCTCCGATTGATTGGTCAAGCTAGTTTCCCCAGAAATCTATTTACCCAAGTGGAGAACGATGCAGCTGATTTAACCTTTCAGATGACCCGCAATATTAAGGTGGATAGCGAGTTGATGAAACGTTTACAAAAAGAGCTCGGCAGCACTGATACCGTGGAATTGGTGACGGTGATTGCTGCATACAATATGGTGTCTCGTTTCTTAATCGCCTTGGACGTCAATCCAGAAGATCATCCTCCAGCCTAATTTGGACAAGCTGAAAATATGATCCGCAATATCCAAACTATCGTTCCTGGTATTGCCACCTCTGATGGTGCTGGCGTCAAACTGCGTCGAAGTTTTGGCGGTCAGCAGCGCGCGAGACTGGATCCTTTTTTAATGCTGGATGAGTTTTCATCTAATGATCCTAATGACTATGTGGCTGGATTTCCGGCACATCCCCATCGGGGTTTTGAGACGGTGACTTATATGCTAGAGGGTCACATGTTGCATGAAGATCATTTGGGCAATAAAGGCCATCTAAAGACAGGTGGCGTACAGTGGATGACAGCTGGGCGCGGAATTATCCATTCAGAAATGCCGCAACAAGTGAGTGGTGCTATGCGTGGCTTTCAGTTATGGATTAATTTGCCTGCCATAGAAAAGATGAAGCCTGCAGGATATAAAGATATTCAGGTGGAAGATATCCCCAACGTAGCTCTTGCTAATGGCGGTTCAGTAAAAGTGATTGCCGGCTCTTATAAGCATGATGGTAGTGAAGTTCAGGGCCCCATTCAGGGGGTCACTACCGCACCCTTATTCTTGGATGTGCATTTACCTCCTAATATGGAGTTTGAGCATCCCATCCCACAAGAGCTCAATACATTTGTGTACGTCTATGGGGGCGATCTTGCAGTAGGGGATCCTATGAAGCTAGCCCCAAAACAAGCCGCAATCGTTCTAGGTCATGGAGACCGACTAAAGGTGAAATCAGATGGAGCAGGCGCTCAATTTATCGTATTGGCAGCATTGCCTTTACATGAGCCTATCGTGCAACATGGCCCTTTCGTAATGAATACGCACGCTGAGATTGAGCAAGCTATTGATGATTATCAAAATAATCGTTTTGTCGTCGCTTAGGTGATCACTTCAGCGATGATTCAATGGAGCGAGGGCGGACAAATTTGCTCCGCTAGATGGCATTCAGAAAATGGGATTGCGCCGCATAAAAAAATTCAGATTGCTGATGATACCCTAACAGCTGATATTGCCTATCGCTT
>CANFRA010000052.1 GCA_947449305.1 Burkholderiaceae bacterium | reverse complement strand
TTGGTTAATCCACCAATTGCATTACCAGAATTATCGACGTGATATGTAATCGCTTGGCCATTTGTAAAGCCATGATTACCGCTGCTATCGGTCAAATTATTGGATATCGGACTAAAGTATTGCAAACCACTACCAGGGGCAGTTAAGGTAATCGCTGATCCACCACGACTTGCTGATAACTGGAAAGTATCAGTGCCAGTCGGTATTGCGTAATAAGTTTGACCACTGGTCAGTCCACCTATTTGATTACCAGATCCATCATTGGCAACATATAAGAGAGCTTCGCCTGAGATAAAGCCATGTCCAGCTTTAGTTAAGTCATTTGAAGACATATAACTAAAGTTCTGAGAGCCTATACCAGCTGTGGTTAAGTTAACAGCAGTTCCTACTTGCGCGTTACCAGAACTATCAGCTAACTCAAATTGAGTTGGATCATTCGTCGTTATAGCGTAATAGGTTTGGTTATTTGTTAAGCCACCAATAGCATTGCTAGAGTTATCAACGTGATAAGTAATTGCTTGACCTGAAGTAAAGCCATGACTACCACTGGTATCGGTCAAGATTCCACCTAAGTGCGAAAAGTATTGATCACCACTCCCAGGGCTCGTTAAGGTAATTGCTGATCCACCACGACTTGCTGATAGCTGAAAAGTATCAGGATCGGCGCTTGTAATTGCGTAATAAGTTTGACCACTCGTCAGCCCACCTATTTGATGCACAGGGCCATCATCAGCGCTATATAAAATAGCTTCACCTGAGACAAAGCCATGTCCAGCTTTAGTTAAGTCATTTGAAGACATATAACTAAAGTTCTGAGAGCCTATACCAGCTGTGGTTAAGTTAACAGCAGTTCCTTGATAGGCATTACCAGAACTATCAGCTAACTCAAATTGAGTTGGATCATTCGTCGTTATAGCGTAATAGATTTGGTTATTATTTAACCCGCCAATTGCATTACTAGGGCTATCGACGTGATAAGTAATAGCTTGACCTGAAGCAAAGCCATGATTACCATTGGTATCGGTCAAAGTATCGGATACAGAACTAAAGTTTTGTGTACCGATACCAGGGCTCGTTAAAGTAATAGCTGAACCACCAGGGCTTTCTGATAACTGGAAAGTATCAGTGCCAGTCGGTATTGCGTAATAGGTATGACCACTCGTCAGTCCACCTATTTCATTCCCAGAGGGATCATTAACAACATAGTAAATGGCCTCACCCGAGGCAAAACCATGTGCAGTTGCAGTTATATCATTAGAGGTTACATAACTAAAGCTCTGCGTACCAGTACCAGCTGAAGTTAAGTTAATTGCTGGGCCACCACTTGTTGCAGACAGTTCAAATTTAGTTGGGTCATTCGTTTCAATAGCGTAATACGTTTGGTTATTCGTTAAGCCACCAATTGCGTTACCAGGGTTACCCAAGCGATACCTAATGGCTTGGCCGGTTGTAAAGCCATGATTTCCACTGCTATCGATCAGAAAATCGGCGGTGGGAGTAAAACTTTGTACGCCACGTCCAGGGCTTGTTAAGGCAACGGCTTGCCCGCCTGGATTTGCTGCGAGTTGGAATGTATTCGGATCAGCGCTTGTAATTGCATAATAGGTTTGACCACTCGTCAGACCACCAATTTCATTGCCAGAGCCGTCATTGGCAACATATAAGAGAGCTTCGCCTGAGGCAAAACCATGTCCGGTTGCAGTTAAAGTATTAGAAGCTGAGAGACGGGTGAAGCTCTGTGTGTCAATGCCAAGACTCGTTAAATTGATTGCTGGACCGTCAATCCTTGCGGAGAGCTGAAATTTATTCGTACCAGCTGGAATCGCATAATAGATCGTATTGTTATCTAAACCACCGATTTCATTACCAGAAATATCGGTGTGATAATAAATAGGGGCATTCAATTCAAAACCATGGGCCTCAACTGTAGAAATCATATTGGTGTCTGTATTAACAAAATTAGAATCACCAGAGTTAAACGTTAACTTAGATTCTCTTACAAAATTTTGAGTACCAGAACCTTGGCTGCTAAAGTTGATTACCTCACGCATTGGATTACCAGAGCCATCAACAGAGTTATCCATTGCTTTAGCAAAGGTTTCGGCTAACTTATATGTGTTGGCAATATCCGTCTCAACAACATAATACGTTTGGCCGTCCTCCAAACCACCGATTGCATTACCAGAGATATCTACGTGATAAACCACCGCATCACCAGTAACTAGAGAATTACCACTTTGGTCCAGCAGAGTAATGGTGTTAGGTTGTAATACTGGGTTTGTTGAAAATGACGTCGCATTATTTGCTTGTATTGCGTAGTCAAATACTACTTGACCAGTACCACTCCGAGTGCCCAGAGCAATTGCAGTGGGCGATGGCTTCATAGCATCATCATACGTTTGGGCCAACTTAAAAGTATTTTGGGCTGTTGCGATAATGAAGTATGGCGTATTAGGAGTAAGGCCACTAAGTGCAATATTTTGAGGTCTATAAAAGACTTCTTGACCTGTTATGAGACCATGCCCCCCGTTCGGGTTACTCGACCCAGACAAGAAGTAATCTAATGGCCCACCAACTGTGGACGCCTTAATATTGCTATATCCAATTGATTTGCTATCCGTAGCATGCTCGATTATCGCCCCATTTAAATTGGTGTTAGGGCCAAATGAAACTGGTTGTCCCGATAAATCATTTAATTTTACGCCTACGCCATCATTGCTTGATATTAAATACACACCAAAATCGGTAAATCCACCTATGTTTGGCGCCGATCCTGCATGAAAAAATATCTTATCGCCAATACCCCAATCCGCCTGATTAACAATTAATACATCGGTAGATTGACCGGCGATACCAACCGAGTTCACATTAAACGTGTCAGAGCTATCAACATCAACAAAGTAAGCGTCAGTAGACGAACCTAGTCCAGTCAAGTCAATTGCCGTTCCAGCATCTGCTTCAATTGAAGTACGTGCTAACTTAAATGAAGTGCCATCAACACTAATGACAAAATAAGTGTGGCCATCCACCAATCCACCGATTACATTTCCAGATCCTTGGTGATAAACCAGCTGCTCGCCACCACTAAAGTTGTTTACTAAATTGAAAGTGTCGCTGGCATTTACAGTCCCTGCAACAGATGCTGGAGTGATCAGAACAGGGTCAGCTGTACCAAGATCAGCCTGGACCATTCCAATTTGTACTTCACCTGGGATCGAACTTGCAACACTAGTTGACGCCTGTATCTGACCGGCTGATGAAGTGGCTGCAATTGAAATTGCTAATTGACTTGCAGTCGCTTGTATCTGCTGTCCCGACGAGGTAGCTGAAATTGGACTCAGAAGTTCAACTGCTGCCTGAATCTGCCTCGCCAAGGAAACACTATCGACCGATGCTGAGCTTGTCTGCCCATTTAACCCAAGCGCTGGAATAGTTAACTCTGGAATGGTGAATGATGTTGTTACTCCTAGACCGCTACCAAAGCTATAGGATGCGCCAAAAATGGTTTCGTTGCTATTGAATTTTGTGCGCTCTCGAATTCTGCCAATCTCATCTAGAAGGCTATTGATTTCACCATCAATTACACCTTGCTGGTCTGTGTTTAGGGTTCCATCATTTTTTTGGGTTGTGAGCGTTAGGGCTCTTTGCAAAATCTTGTTCACAACATCTAAGGCACCCTCAGCGGTCTGAACTAGAGAGCTGGCATTTTGCAGATTACGGATTGATTGATCTGAGATATTGCGGATCCCTGCAATTCCCTCTGAGATCCCTAGGCCGGCGGCATCATCTTTCGCACTATTGATCCTCTTGCCAGAGGAAAGCCTTTGTACCGACGTGGCTACATCTGCCTGTGCAGTGGCCAGGCTCCTTTGCGCATAAAGGGATGCCATGTTGGTGGAGAGAATAGAGGGCATTAACCTATCTCAGGCGAATTGTGGTCGAAGAGTTCCATACGATACAAACTACGGACATTTTTGGGAAAAGTTTAGGTATTTTGGGGATTTAATTCTAATTTCTATAATTCTTTAATAATCAGTAACTTACGTGATTATTAGCGTAGTAAAAACGGTCCTGACGGGGATATAGGGGCAAAAATATACGGAATTGGGGCATTAATTCTGTTTTGAGGGGTGCCCTGCCCCTGACCATCTACAAATCTGGGTGGATAGTAGGTTTGGCTAGATCGATCAAGATATGGCCGGTCAGAAGTGTCATACGGAGCCCAGGACTTTTGTTCTGGGGTGGCATCGGGAGACACAAATCGACCGGTATCCAGATTGGGGGCATAGGTATTGACTTGGGCGCCAACGGATGCGCTCAATGCCATAAAGGCAAAAGCGGTCAATCTATAAAGATGGGTATTCATACACATCCGCCTAAATACCACCTATACAGAGGTATTTCATCTCCAGATAATCTTCGATGCCGTGCTGTGATCCTTCGCGCCCTAGACCACTTTCCTTGACGCCTCCAAATGGAGCCGTCTCATTTGAAATGATGCCCTCATTAATACCAACCATGCCGTACTCTAATGCTTCTGCTACGCGCCAGATACGACCGATATTTTGACTATAGAAATAAGAGGCTAAACCAAATGGTGTGTCATTAGCCATTGCAATCGCCTCAGCCTCACTAGAGAACTTAAAGATCGGAGCAAATGGGCCAAAGGTTTCTTCTCTGAAAGCGAGCATATCTTGTGTGGCACCAGAAAGCACAGTAGGCTCATAGAAAGAACCTCCTAGAGCATGGCGCTTGCCACCAATCAGTACTTTGCCGCCTTTTTTCACGGCATCATTGACTTGCTCTTCCACCTTAGCAAGGGCTTTGTCATCAATCAATGGACCAATCACAGTGTCCGCCTGAGCACCACTGCCAACCTTCAAACCACCTACTGCTTTGGTAAATTTTTCAAGAAAAATATCGTATACAGAATCTTGCACCATGATGCGATTAGCGCATACACAGGTTTGTCCGGCGTTTCTATATTTAGAAGTGATGGCACCTTTTACCGCCGCATCAATATCAGCATCATCAAAGACAATAAATGGGGCATTACCACCCAGCTCCATCGATACCTTCTTCACCGTTGTTGCGCATTGCGCTAACAACAACTTACCGATTTCAGTTGAGCCAGTAAAGCTGAGTTTTTTGACAATGGGGTTTGATGAAAGCTCGCCACCAATGGCTGTTGCAGAACCTGTTACACAAGAAAATACGCCCGGCGGAATGCCTGCCTCTTCCGCCAATTGGCAGAGTGCTAAAGCACTAAACGGCGTTTGACTTGCCGGCTTTAAAACAATCGTACAACCAGCCGCTAAAGCCGGGCCTGCTTTGCGAGTAATCATCGCCGATGGAAAGTTCCAAGGGGTAATCGCAGCACAGACACCAATCGCCTGCTTAATCACAATCAATCTTTTATCAGCAGCGTGGCCAGGAATCGTTTCCCCATATAAGCGCTTTGCCTCCTCACCAAACCACTCAATAAAAGAAGCGCCATAAGCAATTTCGCCCCTACTTTCTGCCAGGGGCTTTCCTTGTTCGGCCGTCATCAATTGCGCAAGGGCCTCTTGGTTTTTCATAATGAGCTCAAACCAATTGCGCAAGATTTTGGCGCGCTCTTTGGCAGTTTTAGCCCGCCAAGCAGGTAAAGCCTTTTGGGCGGCTTCAATGGCTCTGCGGGTTTCGGCTACGCCCATATTGGGGACTGTACCCAGCAATGCACCAGTAGCGGGATTGTTCACTGAAATGGTGGACTTATTGTCAGCCTCAACCCATTGGCCATTAATGTAGGCTTTTTCGAACTGCAAGGCTAAATTACTCATATCTTTTTACTCAACCGTCAATTGGATTGCTGGGCCCGTAATTACGAGGGAATATGTAATCTTAACCCCTTCTAATTACCTATTCTGACATTGATATTAAAACCCAGAAATGGTGCATCTGATGACCGAAATTGTGCAGCCCCGCAATTACCACTAATTTTTGTAACTTAATATGGGGCATGCGTATCAAAATTACCAAAAACCTCATGCTCCATACTCAAATTCAGGAGGCAGCAACCATTCCTGAGACCCTCTTTCCAGAAGGAGAGTATCTTGCCAACCTCACCCCTGAGGGCAAAATTGAGCTGGTGAATATGAAGAAGATCAAGGCGCGATTTTCTTTTTCTCAATTTAGAGAAAAGGTTTCTCTCGGCGAATTTGTTGTTGTAGAAAGTGAAGCGGGCTAGTGATCTAAATCTAAACTCTGGATCAAGCTAGCAAGCTTAACAACAGACTCAAAGACGCTAGAACTACTAGCTTCTACATCCAGATTCTCCCAATTAAATTCTAATGAGAAATGAGCTGACTCAATAATCAGCTCGTAGCTTGAGGTGGCCTTGTTACCAGAGTTGGACTGTAGCTCCTCAGTGATGGGTACTTTAATTGCCTCAATTGCATTGATCAGCATCGCCACCTCAGGCTCGGTAAGCTCTCGGCTATGCAAGACATCGTCTGTTCTCTTAATAGAAATCTTAGAGTCGCTATCAATAATTACCTCATATTGATTTAAGCCAAGATCAAACCAAACCGTTAACTCAAGGGCAATAGGATAGTGTTTCATTGAATCGACCTCGTTAGTTTGTAGTCAATATAGAAGGGTTTCATCCGGAGCCTCCAAGGCGCTTACGACTGATAAAAACATCTTACACCCCAATAGTCTGAACTGACTACTCTAGGAGTCTTTTGAGGAACCCTATTAAAATGACTCATCACGAACTCCCATGCTCACTGGAGACCCCATGGAATTACTGCCTTGCATTGAACTGGAAACTGCCCCAAATCCAACAGCCGCCGTCATTTGGCTACATGGTCTTGGCGCTGACGGCAATGATTTCGTACCCATCATTCCTGAACTCGATCTAACTGGCTGCCCCCCAATTCGCTTTGTCTTTCCAAGTGCACCAAGCATGCCAGTCACCTTAAATGGTGGTTATGTCATGCCCGCTTGGTATGACATTGTTGGACGTAGCTTGATGGATCAAGAGGATGCTGCTGGGATTAAAAAATCAGCTGCGTCTATTGTTCAATTAATCGAGCGTGAGGCAAGTCGCGGCATTGCTTACGAAAATATCGTATTAGCTGGTTTCTCGCAAGGCTGCGCGATGGTCTTACAAACTGGCTTGCGCTTTCCACATCAACTTGCTGGCATCATTGCGCTCTCAGGATATTTGCCATTAGCAGCAAGTCTGCCGATTGAAAAACACTTAGTAAACCAAAACACGCCCATCTTTATGGCCCATGGAGAATATGATCCAGTGGTTGCGCTAGACCGCGCCCAAGCCTCATATGCTTTGCTTGAAAACATGGGATATTCAGTAGAGTGGAATGAGTATCCAATGGAGCACTCTGTTAACCGTGAAGAGCTTGTTGATATCTCGCGCTTCTTGCAACAAGTTCTTGGCGCTCACTAATTTCTTAAATCAGGCCATCAGTAATCAGCTTAACACTGGCCACTAGAAGGAAAAACTGCACAATGCGGTAATACCACTTCATTGAAATTTTTTCAGCTAGATAAAAGCCAAGATAAACGCCAACTGGTACGCAAGGCAGAAGAATCACTGAGGTAGCCAGTTGTTTGAAATTAAGTAAATCCAAATAAGCATATGGTCCCAGCTTGCCAAAATTAACAAAAGTAAAGAATATCCCCAAGGTAGAGGCGTATACGATTGGCGATAACTTCTCCCGCAACATATAGATGGTCATCGGTGGGCCGCCATTGTGAGCCAAGAAACCAGTAAACCCAGAAATAAGTGCCATGAGGCGACCTAACCAAGGATAAGGTTTGGCTTCTCTCAAATCGAAATGAGAAGTGACCAGCATCTGAATTAAAAATAACATGATAAAGATGCCCACCCAAAGCGTTAACGCTTTGGGTGTAATGACGGTAAACAAAACCATACCAAGGAACATGCCAACAAATGCAGCTGGCAGAATTAGTTTCAGAATTCGCCAATTAGCATTCTTCAAGAATCGCCGTATCCCAACCAAATCAATCGCAATCAATAGTGGCAACAATATCGCTAAAGCCTCATCCAAACTCGCCTGACTAGCCATGAGTGGTAAGGAAAGCGCCCCTAAGCTAGCGCCAAAGCCACTTTTTGAAATCCCCACCAACACTACACTAGCAATTGCGCAGATGAAAAATACTAGCGAATGGGTATGAAGAGATTCAATAACTCGATTGATCAGGGTATCTAGCATGAGGCAATACTAACAAGAGATGCTGGAGGTCTAGGCAATAAATAAATACATTGCTGCTAGGCCCATAAAACCCGTTGCGCCCCAGCCAAATATTTTCATACTCCAACTGGCGGTATGCGAGCCCATGACCGAGCTCTTAGAAGATAAAACCATGATCGCCACCATTAATGGAACAGCAACAATGCCATTAATCACGGCACTCCAAAATAAGGCTTTCATTGGGCTAATCGGTGAGTACTGAATAGCTAAGGCCACCAGCACACTCAACGCAATAATCGAATAAAACTTTCCAGCTTGAGCTGCAGAATCCTCAAGACTTGAGCGCCAACCAAAGACTTCTGATAGGGCATAGGCTGCTGAGGCCGCGAGAACAGGCACTCCCATCAAGCCCACACCCAAAATACCCAAAGCAAATAAAAGAAACGCAAATTCACCAGCTAGCGGCCTGAGCGCAGATGCCGCTTCTGCTGCTGTATTAATATCGCGCACCCCGGTAGCATGCAAAGTCACCGCCGTTGCCAAAATAATGCAGTAGGCAGCTACATTCGAATAGAGCATACCGCTCCATGTATCCCACTGAATTCTGCGCAATTCTGTTTTTGCCTCTGAATCACTACTTTGATTTAATAGATTACTTTCTTTTTTTAAATTCATATCCTCTACTTCTTGAGAGGATTGCCAAAAGAATAAGTAAGGGCTGATGGTGGTTCCAAAGATCCCCACGATCACTGCAGCTGAATCTGCATTCCAAGTAAAAGAGGGGAAGAAAGTACTCCAGATGACTTCGCCCCAATGAATATGGACAGTAAATAAAACTGCGCCATAGGCCAGCAAAGATAAAGAGAGCCATTTCAGAAAGAAAACATAATGGCGATAAGGAATCAATATTTGTAAGAGCAGTGTTAAGACAACAAACACGCCAGTCATGATGTGCCAATTAATTCCGGTAACCAGTTGCGCTACCTCACCCATTGCTGCAATATCAGCAGCGATATTGAGTAAATTGGCAATTAAAAGCATCAGCACTAATAAAAACAATACTGGAGGAGAAAAAGTATCCTTCATATTGGCCGCAAGACCTCGGCCCGTAACCCTTCCAATCCGAGCGCACAATACTTGAATACTGGCCATTAAGGGATATGCCAAAGGCATAGTCCACAACATATTTAGCCCAAATTGCGCGCCTGCCTGAGAGTAAGTAACAATTCCACTGGGATCATCATCCGCTACTCCAGTGACTAAGCCAGGGCCTACCCTAGATAAAGGGTGATGCTTGATGCGTTGCCAAATGACTGAAAGATTCATTACTTCAGTGTAGTACCTATTGGATTAGATTAGGCAAAGAAAAAGGACCCGTGAGAGTCCTTTATTCGTGAGCAATCTCGGCCATTAAAGCTTTTTATTAAAGCTATATTGCGCAAAAGCTTGCTCTGCCACATTGAACCATTGTGCTTCCATATTTCTGAATACACGATAGTCATCAAAAATCTTTTTGAACTGGGGATTTTTAGCGGACTCTTCTGTATACGTTTCTTGACTGGCCTTGAAACAGGCATCCATGACCGAGGTGTTGAACTTGCGCAAGACTGCACCACTCTCTAGCAAGCGCTGCAAAGCTGGTGGGTTCAAAGCATCGTACTTAGCGCACATGTCCACATGGGTCTCAAAGCAGGCGGCTTCCCAAGCTGCTTGATATGCAGGCGGCAAAGAATCCCACTGCTTTTTATTAACCAAGAAAGAAAGGCCTGCAGCGCCCTCCCAAAACGCAGGGTAGTAATAATTCTTAGCCACTTTTGCTAAGCCTAATTTTTCATCATCGTAAGGCCCTACAAACTCAGCGGCATCAATCGTACCTTTTTCAAGAGCTGAATAAATTTCACCGGCAGGTAATTGTTGTGGAACTACTCCCAGCTTTGCCAGTACCTGACCTGCAAAACCAGCAATTCGGAACTTCAACCCCTTGAGATCTTCAGGAGATTTAATTTCTTTACGGAACCAACCGCCCATCTGAGTGCCTGTTTGTCCACCGAGGAAGTTCACAATGTTGTAACTGGCATAGAGCTCACGCATCAACTTCATACCATTACCGTGTAGCATCCATGCTGATTGCTGACGGGCAGTCATACCGAACGGCGCCGCAGTATCAAAGATAAATGCGCTGTTCTTGCCTAGGTAGTAATAGCTTGCTGTATGGCCACACTCAACAGTGCCATTCTGAACTGCATCCAACACTTGTAATGCAGGAACAACTTCACCAGCTGCAAATACTTTGACGTTAAATTTTCCGTCGGTAGCCTTGCGTAATGAATTGGCAAATACCTCTGGTGCTCCATACAAAGTATCTAAGGATTTAGGAAAGCTAGAGACCAAGCGCCAATTGAGGGTTGGCAAGCTTTGCGCAATCGCTGGTGCGCCGATGGCGGCGACTCCGGCACCAATAGTTGCTTTCTTTAAAAATGAACGTCTTTGCATTTCTATCCCCTTTCAGTTTTTATTTTCCACCAACGGTCATCGAGCCAATCAAAATTGAGCCAGTTTCTTTAGTTCCCCGGATTAAAGTATCGCTTCCAATCATGGCAATATCCAAAAGCATCTCGCGCAAGTTACCTGCGATCGTGACCTCTTCGACTGGATACTGAATTTCACCATTTTCAACCCAATAGCCAAAAGCACCGCGTGAATAATCACCGGTGACATAGTTCACGCCCTGCCCCATCAATTCAGTCACTAAGAGGCCTGTTCCCATTTCTTTTAACAAAGCAGGTAATCCACCTTTGGGGGTTTTCTTGCTCTGCAGTTTTAAATGATGTGCGCCGCCGGCATTGCCTGTAGTCTTCATCCCCAATTTACGCGCTGAATACGTGGATAAAAAATATCCCTCTAAGATCCCCTTATCCACAACGGTGCGTGGTGATGTCTTGACACCCTCCTCATCGAAAGGGGCACTACCCGTCATCGACTTCAGGTGGGGGTTTTCAAAGAGGCTGATATGTTTTGGAAGTACTTGCTTACCTAGACTATCAAGCAAAAAGCTTGAGCGTCGATAGAGCGCGCCACCTGACACAGCTTGAACTAATCCGCCCAAGAGCCCAGCAGCTAATGGCGCCTCAAAAAT
>CANFRA010000051.1 GCA_947449305.1 Burkholderiaceae bacterium | reverse complement strand
TTTACCTATGGCGTTCCTAAGCCCACAAATCCAAAACCTGTATTCATCTCCTTAGCTCAGGCAATGCATTGGCTGATGTATGCCCTACTATTGATCTCCCCTATCTTTGGCATTCTGTATTTTCAGTATGGCGGCAAGGAAATCAATTTCTTTGGCCTAGTCTGGCCTCAATTAGTTACCCCTAATCCGGAGATGAAAAAACTAGTTGAAGGGATTCATGAGTTTTTAGGAAATACCCTTTACTTTTTAATCGGCGCTCATGCATTAGCAGCTTTATGGCAACATTACGTTGTAAAGGACGATACACTTCGTCGCATGCTTAATAAAGTAAAAGCGCAAGCTTAGGAGTTAGTAAAAGATGAAACCTTTGTCTAAAAAAGCAAAGATGGCTGTTGGCTGGACGATATTAATGACTGTGATTGGTACAGCAATGCTCCATCAGTGGCAATTCTTTGCCATGGGTTGTGCCTCGATTGCTTTGCTCCTGGTTGCCAACCACTACGATCTCCTGAAAGATCCTGAGGACAAAAAATAAACCCCGCTTTTAAGGTCGGGGTTTATTGACTCAACTAAATTGGCTTTAGAGCGTTGGGTAATCCGTATAGCCGACCTCTTGGCCACCATAAAAGGTTGCTCTGTTATATGGATTAAGCGGAGCGTTCTGCAAAAAGCGTTCTGCTAAATCTGGATTAGCAATATAAATACGGCCATAAGCTACCGCATCGGCTAAGCCATCCTCTAAAACCTTCTCACCTAGCGCCTTGTCATAGCCGCCTGCAGTAATGAATTTTCCTTGGTAGGCTGCACGAAAGAGCTCTGATGTTACAGGCGCCTCTTCGTTTACCTGATCGCCGCCGCCTGCACTAGTTGCACGTGGTTCAATCATATGGACATAAGCTAAGTTATAACCATTGAGTTTTTTGATTGCTGCAGTAAAGAGTGCAATCGGATCGCTGTCGCTAATATCGTTAAAGGTGCCGTAAGGAGAAAGACGAACACCCACACGATCACTTGAGAACACCTTCGTAACAGCCTCAACTACCTCACCCAATAGTCGCAAACGATTTTCGACAGAGCCACCGTACTGATCGCTACGTTGATTAGTCTTATCTTGTAAGAACTGATCTAACAAGTAGCCGTTAGCCGAGTGAATTTCAATTCCATCAAAGCCTGCTGCTTTAGCGTTTTGCGCTGCAGCCTCAAACTCTTTTAACAAGCGCGCAATATCATCCAGACTCATTGCTTTAGGAGTCTCGTAGTTATGTAGCTTCCAATCGGCACCATAGGTTTGACCTACGGGTGTGATTGCCGAAGGCGCTTCTGGTACACCCTGCTCTGGATGCAAGGAAGAATGGGAAATACGGCCTACGTGCCATAACTGCGCAACAATGGATCCACCCTTGGCGTGCACTGCTTCTACGATTTCTTTCCAGGCGGCGGTTTGAGCAGGTGAATAAATACCAGGCGTTGCAGGATATCCCATCCCTAGTGGAGAAATTTGGGTTGCCTCAGTGATGATCAAGCCAGCACTTGCGCGTTGCGCGTAATACGTCTTTGCCAAAGGATTTGGTACATCACCAGCGACTGCGCGCATCCTAGTCAAGGGTGCCATGACAAGGCGGTTCTTTAATTGGAGCGAACCAAGACTAACTGGGGTGAACATGATTTCTTTACCGGACATCTGAAGCCTTTATACGTATGAATGTTGAGATCGACCACTGTAACAAGAATTGGTGAATTTTGCCGAATATTGCAAAATGGCACGTCCCAAGAAAAAAAGTGGGATTAAATTTAAAATATAGGTCTGATATTTCGGGAGATAAAGATGAAAACTTGGCAATGTATCGTATGCGGCTTCATTTATGACGAGGCAAAAGGCTTGCCAGAAGATGGTATTGCACCTGGAACCTTATGGGCAGATGTTCCAGAGAACTGGGAATGTCCAGATTGCGGTGTAGCGAAATCTGACTTTGAAATGGTTCCGGTATAAGCTAAGCGATTTACTGTTGTAGCTTTATTGATCTTTTTGCTCTCATTAGGAGTTTAGCTTTGACTCAAAACACACCTGATTCATCCACCATTGTCATCATTGGCAGTGGCCTGGCTGGATTCACACTAATTCGCGAAATTCGTAAATTAGATAAAGCTGCACCGATTACATTAATCACACGTGAGCCTGGCTATTTTTATTCTAAGCCGATGCTCTCTACTGCCCTTGCAAGCAAGAAAGAAGCTAGTCAACTCATTACCACGGCATCCGAAGGTATGGCATCACAGCTAGGCATCGATATCCTCGCCCAGACTGATGTCAGTGCAATTGATGCTACTGCACAAAAACTGCAAACCAGTACAGGCCCAATCTCTTATGGACAGCTGGTCCTAGCCCTTGGCGCAGATCAAATACGAATACCTTTAGAAGGTAATGCTGCAAGCGAAGTACTCACTGTGAATGATCTCGAAGATTATGAAAAATTTCGCATGGCTATTGCAGGCAAAAAGAAGGTGGCTATTCTTGGAGCCGGTCTCATCGGTTGCGAATTTGCTAATGATTTAGTCTTGGGCGGCTATGAGGTTGATGTAATTGATCTTGCTCCCCAGGTTCTCGGTCGCTTATTACCTGAACCTGCAGCCAAAGCGCTCCAAGATAAACTGAGTGAAGCTGGTGTCCGCTGGCATTTCTCTACCACCGTCCAAACAGTCAATCGCAATGGGGGCGCCCTAGAAATACAGCTGGCGAATGGTCATTCGATTTCTTGCGATGTCGCTCTCTCTGCCGTTGGCTTAAAGCCCAGATTAGATTTAGCCAACGCTGCAGGAATAAAAACCGGCGTGGGCATTCAGGTAAATCGTCACTTAGAAACCAGTTCTAGCAATATTTACTCGCTTGGTGATTGTGCAGAGGTGGATGGCCTAGTCCTTCCTTATGTGATGCCTATCATGCAAGCTGCACGAGCATTAGCGCCTACACTGCTTGGACAAGTGACAGCACTCAGCTATCCAGCAATGCCTGTCATGGTTAAAACTCCGGCACTACCCACTGTGGTTTCTCCGCCAGCCAAAGGTGCTGATGGTCAATGGAAAACAACTAAGGTTGAAGGTGGGATTGAAGCTCGCTTTGAAGCGCCTGACGGTAAGCTACTGGGATTTGCATTAATGGGTACCGCTACGTCACAGCGGGCAACCTTTACTAAGGAACTGCCGCCATTACTGTAGTAGTCTCTTTTTAATCATGTTTGATATTGACGAAATAAAAAGGCCCGCATTGCGGGCCTTTTCTTTAATACTTAAGGGCTGATTAAGAAACAACTACAAACCAGGTTGTATTGTGTGACTGAGCACTCATCAAGAACAACATTGGTACTGAAAGTACTGTGTTGATGCGGGAAGTCAACATTGCAACGCGTGCTGACTTTGCTTTTACATCTGGCTCAACAGCAACGATACCGAGAGCGCGCTTTTGATTTGGCCAAATAATGAACCAAACGTTGAATGCCATTACTAAAGCAATCCACATGCCTAAGCCGATTGCGCGGAATGGCGCTTGCAAAGTAAATGCCTGATGTGCATAGCCATTTAAGATAGCTACGATCAAACCAGTCAGCACAGTAAAGAGCGCTGCCCAGCGGAACCAAAACAATGCTGTTGGAGCAATTACCTTACCAATGGCTGGCTTTTGCTCATCAGGAATTTTTGGCATCGAAGGAATTTGCACAAAATTGAAGTACCAGAGCAAACCAATCCACATCACACCAAACATCACATGCAGCCAACGGAATATGAAAGGCAGCTCAGCAGAGCTAAAGTTACCGCCCAAAGCGAAGATGATGAGAATGAGAAGTACGAATCCAGTTAAAACAGTACGTCCCAATGAGGTCAAAATGGATGCCATGAAAGGATCTCCTATGATTAATAATGGGTCTAACTATAAACGATTCTCGTAATTTTGTTCGATCCTGCAAAAATATATAATTCTTACTTAAAATAGATACTTAGCTCGCTTTGGAGCGCAAAATCCACCCAATTACATGACAAGTACCCTCCCCCCTCAAAACCTGAAACGAATCTATATTCAAGAGGTAGTCACTCGAGATGGATTTCAGGCGGAAAGTGCATTTGTACCTACCGAGCAAAAAATTGCCCTACTCAATCGCTTAAGTCGCGCTGGTTACGCCAAGATTGAAGTAACTTCTTTTACTAGCCCTAAAGCTATCCCCATGCTGGCCGATGCTGAAGCAGTGATGCAAGGGATTGAGCGCGTGCCAGGCGTTGAATATACGGTCCTCATTCCGAATCTCAAGGGTGCTGAGCGCGCCTTAAGTGTTGGGGTTGATGAATTCAATCTCGTCATGTCAGTAAGTGAAGCGCACAACAAAGCTAATCTCAAAATGAGCCGTGAAGATTCTTTCAAAGGATTGTCTTCTGTGATTGACTTGGCACACGCCAACAATACTGCCGTGAATATTTCTTTATCGACTAGCTTTGGATGCCCCATGTCTGGCATCATTTCTTTAGAAGAACTAATGTACTGGGTTGATCGCTTTGCGGCTAGCGGTGTTCGTGGTATTACGGTCTGTGACACCACAGGCATGGCCAATCCAGCGCAAGTTGAATCTATTTGCGAAGCAGTGCAAGCAAAATACCCTAAGCTGCAATGGACATTGCATTTCCATAATACGCGTGGCATGGGGCTAGCTAATGCTCTTGCTGCAGTCAATAGTGGCATTGTTCGCTTTGATTCCTCGCTAGGTGGCTTGGGCGGATGCCCTTATGCTCCAGGTGCAACAGGCAATATTTGCACCGAAGAGCTTGTGCACATGTTTGATCTGATGGGCTTTAATACCAACATGCAGATTGATACATTGTTAGCATGTTCAAAGGATTTGCAATCCCTCATTGGACGCACATTGCCAAGCCAATTACTGATGGCTGGCAAAGTAGATCGCACTTATCAAGCACCCTGCCAAAGTTAGACTCAGAAAAGAAAAATGCCAGCAATGTTTATCTGCTGGCATTCATGAGTGAATATCTAAGTACTTTATTGGGCAGTCCAGCCTCCATCCATATTCCAAGCAACACCCCGAACTTCTGATGCATCTGGGCCACAAAGGAAAATAGCTAAAGCAGCTAACTGCTCTGGAGTAACAAACTCTCCTGATGGCTGCTTCTCAGAAACTAACGCAATCTTAGCGGCCTCATTTGAAATACCTTCTCGCTCAGCACGCGCATCAACTTGCTTTTGAACCAAAGGTGTCAATACCCAACCAGGACAAATCGCATTACAGGTAATGCCAGTGCGCGCATTCTCAAGAGCAGTTACTTTAGTCAAACCAATAATGCCATGCTTAGATGCTACGTAGGCAGATTTTTCAGCAGAAGCCACCAGACCATGCGTAGAGGCGATATTAATAATGCGGCCCCAGTTACGTTTTTTCATACCCGGTAATGCATGATGCGTTGTATGAAATGCAGAGCTCAGGTTAATCGCAATAATTGCATCCCACTTATCGGTTGGAAAGTCTTCAATGCTGGCCACATGCTGAATACCAGCGTTATTAATCAATATATCCAATGAGCCAAAACGTTTTTCCGTTTGCTTAATGAGATCTTCAATTTCAGCAGGCTTACTCATGTCGGCGCCATGATAATCAACCTCAACACCGCATGCTTTGATTTTTGCAATCGCTTCGTCTTTCTCGCCAAAGCCATTCACCATGATGTTCACACCTTGCTTAGCTAAAGCAATTGCCATTCCTAAGCCAATGCCACTCGTAGAGCCAGTGACTAAAGCTGTTTTACCTTTTAAAGAAGACATATTTATTTACCATATGAAGTTAACCAGGTAGTCATGCCGCACAAACTGGCGGCAAAGACCAAAACTGGATGTTACAGGATGGAGTGATTAGATCTGACTAAACCCTTAGATTTTCTTGAGAGCGCGTAAGATTTTTTCACAGGTAATAGGCTGGTCAAAAACAGCAGTATTAAATGGTGCCAAAGCATCATTAATGGCGTTTTGAACAGCTCCTGGAGCTCCTGCAGTACCCGCCTCGCCAGCCCCCTTTGCCCCTAATTTAGAAGATTGGGTTGGAGTCTCAACGTGAGCCACTTCGATATCAGGCATCTCATTTGCCATCGGCACCAGGTAATCGGCCATGCTGCCGTTACGCAATAGGCCGCTTTCGTCATAGAGGCACTCTTCAAACAAAACACCGCCAATACCTTGAACAATTGCGCCCCGTACTTGCTCATCTACTAGCATCGGATTCAGTACGCGTCCACAATCCTCCACAGCCCAGTGCTTCAATAATTTAACGAAACCAGTTTCTGGGTCGATCTCTACATAAGAAGCTTGGACACCGTTAGTAAAAATAAATGGGTAATCTTTTTGTGTGTAATGACGTGTCACCATCAGATCGGCTGAAAAGCCTGGCGGTAAAGTATCAGTTCTAAAGTATCCAACACGGCCAATCTCGCTAAAAGGCAATAACTGCTCTCGAGTAGCTCTATCTAAAACATGGCTACGGTGAACAGTGAGCTCTGCAACAGGACGGTTCAAAATTGCACCAGCCAATTTCAGAATATTTTCTTGGAGGGCTTGGCAGGCTAATAGAACCGCTTCGCCACCCACTCCCGCACCACGTGAGGCCCAAGTACCTCCACCGTAAGGGGTAACGTCAGTATCGCCAGTAACAATACGTACTTGGTTGATTGAAACTCCAACAGCATCGGCTGCAATCTGCGCATAGATACCTTCAGTGCCTTGGCCTTGTTCGCCAACACCCACCAATACTGAAACTACACCACTTGGATCAAGGCGCACTGATGCGCCATCTTGAGAGGCAATACGCGCACCACCAACTCCATAAAAGGCTGGGCTGGGATTGGTTAACTCAATCAAGGTTGCAAAACCAATGCCTCGGTAGATACCTTTTTTACGTAACTCAGCCTGCTCTTTACGCAGAGCTGAATAATCCATCATCTTTTCAATTGTCCGCAAGCATTGCTCATGCGATAGCACTTCAAGCTTAATTCCTGAAATTCCTGAGCAAGGATAAGCATCATCTGGAATCACGTTGCGTTTACGGAACTCTAATGGATCCATCTGTAATTTCTGAGCAGCCAAATCGACCAAGCCTTCGGTAACCGCGCAAGCAATCGGGTGGCCTACACCACGGTACTGACAAGTTGGTGTTTTATTTTGAAAAACCACATTCAACTTGGCTCGATAGTTTTGGTGCTTATAGGGGCCGCCTACTAAATTGACAACTTGGTTTCCTTCAATGGCACTAGTTCTAGGAAACATCGAGTAAGGGCCGATAGCTGTGAGGTCATCAATCTCGAATGCCAAAATATCCCCTGCTTTATTAGCAGCAATTCGACCTTTAATGCGATGCTCACGCGCATGAATATCACTAGTAAATGATTCCAAGCGATCAGCAACAAACTTCACTGGGCGCTCCAACATCATCGCCAAGCCTACAGTGGCAAAGTCATCAGGATATGCGTGCACCTTAATGCCAAAGGAGCCTCCCACATCTTTACAGATAACATGCACGTCCGATTCAGATAAACCAAACTGACGGCAGTACAAATCTTGCATCATATGCGGCGCTTGCTGAGAGTGATAGACAGTCAGGCGGCGGTCGCCCGGATTGTAATCAGCAATTTGACAGCGAGGCTCAAGCGTCACACCAGTGTGACGCCCAAATCCAAAGGTTGCTTCAGCAACCACATCTGCAGTTGCAAATACCTCATCCACATTGCCAACATCTAAGCTGCGGGTAAAACATAAGTTATCACCTAATTCAGGATGAATTAATGGGGTGTCTGCATCCAGCGCCGTTTCCATCGAAACTACTGCAGGCAATTCTTCCCACTCCACATCAACATGCTGTAAAGCATCTTCAGCTTGAGCACGAGTTTCTGCCACAACTGCTACTACAGGCTCACCCTGCCAGCAAGCCCGCTCAATTGCTAATGCATGCTGGGGGGCGGATTTCATACCAACGAGGTGACCCAAGGTAGCTACCCATGGTTTACAAATCTTTGCCATTTGCACACCGTCGACTACGGCTAAGACACCGGGCATCTTGCTAGCATGCTCAGTGTGAATTTTTCCAATCCTCATGTGGGCTACTGGTGAACGCCAGAAGACGACGTGGCCCATACGTGGTAGCTGAATGTCGTCAATATACATTCCTTGACCTTCGAGCAAACGGCGAGCACCATGCCTTGGCTCACTATTACCGATATAACGCTGATCGTTGGTAACAGGATCAAGAACCAGTCCTTTTAAATCAGTTGGCTTATTCATAATGCGGTTTCCTAAATCTCTTAAGCGTGAGCAACAACAGGTTTAACTTTTTGACCCTTTGAGCGGGCTTCTAATGCGTCGACAATCGCATCAACGATAGAGTGGTAACCAGTACAACGACAATAATTACCAGATATCCATTCGCGTACCTGCTCTCGTGTAGCCTTTGGCTGCTTTTCAATTAATTCTGCTGCGGCAAGCAACATGCCCGAGGAACAAAAACCACATTGCATTGCATTGCGACGCATAAAAGATTCCTGAAGATCCGCTAAAGCACCACTTTTAGTTAATCCCTCAACAGTCTCTACTACAGCGCCATCAGCCTGCACTGCAAGAAATAGGCAGCCTCTAATAATTTGACCATTCACCTTGACGGTACAAGCCCCACAAGCACCCTGCTCGCAACCCAGGTGCGGGCCTTTTAAATACAAATCCTCGCGCAAGAAATCAACTAAATGTCTACGCGGCTCAATTTCAGCATTCACAAGAACGCCATTCACTGTCATTGAAATTTTTTTCTTCAGGCTCATCTAGATCTCCAAATACTTTTTCTATTTGTTTTAGCTTTAACTATTTAGGCAAGCATGTGTTTTAAACAACGCTCAAGCAAGACACCCATCAGATGCTCTTTCGCTTCCGCGCTATTAGTGATATCAGCGATAGCCTCGATCTCCTCGCGAGTAGCTGCTACCGCTTTGCCAATTAACTCTTCATTCAGCTTTTTTCCATTAACCAAATCCTGAGCTTTATTTGCCATGACAGGCTTCGAGCTCACTGAGAAAAAGGTAAATGCACATTTTGTCAAAACATCACCCTGTTTTTGTGCGACTGCTGCCAAGCCTGCTACAGCATAATCTCCGTGACGTCTTGCAAGTTCATGAAAATAAAAAACCTCTTGACTTGTAGCGATCGGAATTTCAGTGGCCACTAGAATTTCATCAGGCTCTAATGAAGTCGTATACAGATCAATAAAGAAATCATTAGCAGAAATTCGGCGCTCTCCACTAGGCCCTTGAATAATCATGGTCGCTCGCAATGCCAAGCTACATGCAGGCCATTCCGCCGCTGGATCTCCATAAGCAAGTGAGCCGCCCCAAGTACCTAGATTACGAATTGCACGATGCGCGATATGGGGTGCAGCCGCCTTCAATAAAGGTGCATGCTTTCCAATTAACTCAGAATCTTCAATTTCAGTGTGAGTCACTAATGCGCCGATTCTCAATTGATCGCCTACTAAGGTAATACCTTTAAGCTCAGCCAAATCGGTAATGTCTATCAGAACGCTTGGTTCTGATAGACGCATATTAAGAGTAGCCAGCAGAGTTTGTCCGCCAGCAATTAATTGGGCACCATCTCCCGCTTCAGCCAGCAAAGATAATGCGTCTTGCAGAGCCTTAGGCTTTACATAATCAAATGCTGCTGCTTTCATTCAGTCTCCTCCACCACCAATTATTGAAGTCTGATGACTTTTATTTTGTCACTACTGTTTTATTCATTACTAGCTCCTGCATCCAGTGCAATTGCTTCACCACCCAACTCTTTTGCAAATTTCTGAAAAAAATCATCTGCAATCTTCTTTGCGGATGCGCTAATTAAGCGTCCGCCAATTTGCCCCAACTTCCCACCGATCGAAGCTTCAGTTGTATAAGAAACTAAAGTCCCTCCTTCTGCCGCCTTCAACTCCACTCGGGAGCGCCCTTTAGCAAAACCGGCAGCGCCACCAGAGCCTTCGAATGCCATAGAGCAAGATTGATCGGGAATGATGTCACTCAGGAGCAATTTCCCAGAAAAACGCGCCCTGACGGGGCCAATCTTGAACATCACCTTAGCGTGGACCTCTTCAGGGGAAACTCGACTAATTTCCTCGCAACCTGGAATAGACTTGGCAAGTACGTCAACATCGTTTAACCCCCTCCATACCTCAGAGACAGAAGCAGCAATGAGTTGCTCGCCATTTAATTCCATTTGGTCTCCTTGGGGTTTGTACGAATAGAGTCTTATCTACCAACTGCTCAACAATGTACCATTATTTAACTTTTGGTCAATAACTCCAAATTCGGATAAACCCTGAGAACGCATGAGCTTTAACGAAGACCCTAACTTTGGCATCAGAAAAGCTGAAAATTTGGCCGATGAAATAGCGCCAATACGTCGCCGGATGAATACCGCTGATCGTAAGCGTCAAATCTTAGATGGGGCCATTCAGTTCTTTGCAAGACATGGCATTGATGGTCAATTAAGAAATCTCACAAAAGAGCTAGGCGTTACCCACACCCTGCTCTACCACTATTTCCCCACTAAAGAGGCTTTAATCAAAGAGGTCTATAAGGAAGTATTCGAATCAAGGTGGAAGCCAGAATGGGAGGAGTTACTAGATGACAAATACCTCTCGCCAGAAGAAAAGCTAAATGCGTTTTACCTTGACTACACCAATACGGTACTCACATACGACTTTGTTCGTATTTTGATTTTCTCAGGCTTAAGTGATCACTCTATTAGCGATCGATTCTTTGAACTTCTTCGCTCTCGTCTGCTGCCAAGACTGATACGTGAAACACGCAAGTACTGTAATCGCTCAACTAGACCTAAGCCAACCCATCGAGAATTAGAGTTTTTAATGGGTCTTCATGGTGGTATCTTTTACATTGGTATGCGGCGCTGGATCTATGGTCAAGCCATCTATGACGATAGCAGCCCAAATGCTGAACAAGACATCATTCGTGATCGCATCAGCTCCTATCTGCTTTCTGCTAAATCTCTTTTTGCTTAATTCCAAAGGATCTATGACTAATTTAAGCCTGAATCATTTCTCCATCCGCAGTCTTGAAATTGAAAAGACTACGGAATTCTTCAGTAAGTTACTTGGCCTTACTGTTGGGCCGCGCCCCGACTTTCCCTTCCCTGGCGTATGGCTCTATAACGGCGATGATAGTAGCTGGGCTAATGCCGTACTTCATCTCATAGCCATTGATAAGAACAATCCAAACGGATTAAAACAATACTTGGGAGAGCGTGATCCTAGCTCACTGTATGGCTCTGGCGCAGTGGATCACATTGCCTTCTTTGCTACCGGCTTAGAAGAAAAGATCGCACTATTAAAGGAATTAAAACTCCCCTACCGTGAGCGCACTGTTCCCGCTATAGAGCTTCATCAGATCTTTTTAGATGACCCTAATGGCGTGGTGATTGAATTAAATTACCCTGCAGAAG
>CANFRA010000050.1 GCA_947449305.1 Burkholderiaceae bacterium | reverse complement strand
TATCGAGAGATTGAACTCAGAAATAAGCCGCAATCGATGTTGCAACTATCGCCGAAAGGGACTGTCCCTGTTTTATATGTAGATGGACTTGTTCTAGACCAAAGCTTAGATATCATGCGCTGGGCATTAAAGATTTCTGATCCAGATGGTTGGAACATGCTGGATGAGGATATTGCCGAGTCTTGGATCGAAAAAAATGACGAGCAATTTAAGGGCTTATTAGACCAATATAAATATCCCAATCGATACCCCCAATTAAATCAAGGGGCGGTTCTGGCTGATGTAATGGCATTGATGTTAGAGCCCATGGAGCGCGCGCTAGGATCTAGTCAGTATTTACTGGGCAATAGAATGACTTGGGTTGACGTGGCTATTTTTCCGTTTATTCGACAGTTTTCAATGGTCGATCAGCAAAAGTTTGAGCAATTACCATTCCCTCGGGTTCAAAAATGGTTGCGCCAACAGATTGAGTCTGAGCTGTTCCTATCGGTCATGGATAAACAGCCGACCTGGAAAGATTGATTCGGTCCAGCAGATTTTTGCTTCTTTAGCCCGCTAAATGCTTAGAATGTAGATATCTTTTAAAAGGCAGATATCTATGCACTCATTTTTTGAATCAAATTTGCACATAGCTGAGTATGCTCCTTTTGGTTTAATCATTGCGATCGTTATTTTCACCGCTATCGGCTGGTCTATTGGGCTCTATCGACTCAAAAAGTATGGTGAGGGTGGAGCCGTCATTAGAGACTCTTTAGCCGCAGCCATTTTTGGTCTCTCTGCTTTGGTGCTAGGTTTTACATTCTCTGGATCTGCATCGAGATATGTAGACCGTATGGATGCCATTCGAGTTCAAGCGCAAGCACTTCAAGAGATTTATAGTTCATTAAAGTATCTAAGTCCAAGTGATCAGATAGTTGTCAAAAAATCTCTCGATGATTTATTGGATGTGCGACTCACGGCATATCAAAATCTTAAAACCATGTCTGATATAGATACTGGGGCAGCAAAAATTATGGCGGCAACTAGAAAGATTCAAGAGGACGTCACGCAGGCGACTTTAAATGCATCCTCCGAAAATAAGGCCTTTGCAACGGGGTTGCTTGCGCCTCAGGTCAGTAATTTGGTAACAGTCTTTGCATCTGGAGTCATCGATACAAAATCCCATCCTCCATCCCTGTTATTAAGGTTTTTGTTTGCCCTCCTCTGTATTGGCGCCTTTTTGATCGGCTATACGATGGTCTTAAAAAATGAGACAGACTGGTTATTAGCCTCTTTGTATACGCTTCTCATTGGCGCCTCGATTTATGTCATCCTCTCTCTAGAGCTTCCGAATCTCTTGATGCCCTATGAGGAGGTGAATAGAGACCTCTTGCTACTAAAAGATGCTGTGAAGTAGTCAATTAAATAGAAAAATACAATCAAGCATTTTTTCTATTGGATGCTCTGGGCTGATAACAAAAGTGTCTTTTAAAAATTGACCAAGCTTTAGGGATTGCAGTAATTGCACTTTGATGGATCTGCCTTCGCTTGATTGGCAATCATTTCCTCTTTTTTGTACGCGCATTTCACGCAGGACCAAATATTAGCTAGGGGTAAATTGGTTGGTGCTTCGCATGAAGCGCATGGCAATCCCTTTTTCCTTTCTGTTACCCAAAAACCAGGCGCCTCACATTCTGGGCATAAAGAATTCATCTTTCTAGAGAGATCTTGCGTAGCCTTCAGAATATTCGCCATACGGGTTGGGTTGGTGTGTGCTCTAAGATCATTTTCTACAAAGACGTTACCCTTTTTTGAAAGGCTAGTTGCCCATTCAAATGCCTCTTTTAGGGACTGAAGATCTTTAATGCCTTTGCGACACTCTGGATGATATTCATCGTCAGGACGAATCACCAATTGATGCGTAGTAAATTGCGCTTCTGAAAGCAGTGCAGTTAACTCATCCCAGCTCGACACTAGTTGGCTGGCGCTCTGGGCTTGGCCGCCAAAAAATCCAATAATCTCGATATTGCGGATGTCGTCTATCAATAGTACTAATTCATAATTCCAAGGAAACATTCCGGTGTAGGGGTCATTATCAAACGCGCCTTCGCTAGCAATACCAAGCTTTAAGCCCGAAAGCTCCATTCCAACCCTAGCTTTCTTTCTTGCAGCATCTAGTTGAGATCCGTATCTTGGGATATCTCTAGTAAATGATCCTAGTTTGTCGGTGTCATAGTCTGATACATGAATGACCTCTAAGTCATTAGAGTCAAATAGTTGCGGGCAAATGACTGACTCTTTGCCATGTTGAGTCAATAAGCATGCTTTGAGTCCAGAGTAAGGCTTTAGATGGATTGACATCTTGTTTGAATATTTCTTTACATAAAATATTTGGCAATTGCACTATAGATGGGGATGCCCAAAATAATATTAAAAGGGAAGGTGATGCCTAAAGACATCCCCATATATAAGGCTGGGTTCACTTCAGGCACAGCATGGCGTAACACTGCTGGCACGGCAATGTAAGAGGCGCTAGAGGCAAGTACCATCAGTAAGATGGTATTTCCAAGAGGTAGGCCAATGAGCTTGCAAAGTACCAATGCTAATAGAGCATGCAATAAAGGGGAGCCAATTGCGTATAAAACGGTAATGGGCGGCTTACCCTTCAGACCTCCAAAATTTCTGGCAGCCATCAGACCCATATCTAACAAGAAAAAAGCCAACATACCTTTGAAAAGGTCGATCGAGAATGGGGCCATTAGCTGTTGACCGGCATCCCCGCTCACTAGGCCCACAAGCATTGAGCCCAGTAAAAGTAATTGGGCTCCATCGGTAAAAGATTCGTGCAGTATTTTGGAGATACTAGTTGCTTCTTGTTTGGTTTTTAAATCTTTCGCTTGAGCAGCTCTCGCTTTGTTGGCCAAAATAATCGCCAAGATAATAGCTGGTGATTCCATCAGCGCCATTGCAGCTGCCATATGACCACCATACTCAATCTTAAATTGATCTAAATACTGAGTGGCAGTAATAAAGGTAACGGCACTCACTGACCCATAAGTTGCAGCAATAGCAGCCGCGTCAAAAGTATTTAAGCTTCTTCTTAAGAGCCAGTAGCCAAAGATAGGAATGATGATGGCCAAGAAAACTGCTAGGCCAAGGGAGAATCCAATTTCACTAGTGAAGCCAGATTTGTGAAGTGCAAAACCACCCTTTAATCCCAGCGCCATCAATAAATACAGCGATAAAAATCTGGAGATTTGAGAGGGAATTTCTAAATTTGATTTAACAGCCCCTGCAAATGCACCGAATAAAAAAAATAAAATTGCTGGATCTAAGAAATTAGTCATTTATATATTCTATGTGTAATCTGATTTTGATTCTTATCCCCATACTTAATGGGCCTATAAAAAACTACTGCTTAATAATTGCCTGAACTAGTGGGTGCTGAATTTTTTTCTCAGATCGGATGGCATAAAAGTATTCATAGATATCATCACAGTCACCAAGCAATTCCATGCCGTAGGTCTCTTTAAGATCTTTCTCGATGAGCTTTCCAGCAGGAAATACTCCTAGGCCGCTAGCTGCAAAAGTTTTCAGTAGGGCGCTATCCTCAAATTCTCCAACAATATTGGGTGTGATGCCATGCTTGCTAAACCACTGGTCTATTAACAGGCGAACCGTGGAGTGAGGTGTTGGTAGCAGAATGGGCAGCTCATTTAAGCAGTGAGGAAAATCTTTTCTAGCTTTTTTCAAAAATTGCTTTGGGCTATACCAAGCCATTGATGTTCTAGTAAGCTCTTCACTGTAAACGTTGAGGTTCTTATTATTAGGGGCGGGGCGGTCGGCCAAGATAATATCCAAACGATGCAGCGCTAAATCTGCTAATAGGTCTTCAAACTTTCCTTCATGAGCAATGAGTTGTGCGTCTTTGTGTTTGAGGATAGGCTCTAACAACTGCCTTGTCACCAGCTTGGGCAAGCCGTCCGATACACCAACAATAATTTTTGTTTTTGGGGATTTAGCTGCATCTCTGACTGCTTCAGGTAGCTTTTCCCCTATAGAGAAGATTTGATCAGCAATTTCTAGAGCAGCAAAGCCAGACTCTGTGAGAGCAATGCCTCGTCCTGCAGGTTTAAATAGCAGGTATCCAAGGGATTTTTCTAGCTCATGAACTTGAGCGCTAATGGTTTGGATAGCCATATCGAGGCGCTCTGCCGCCTTCGACATGCTGCCTTCTTTGGCCACTACCCAAAAATAGTAGAGGTGGCGATAGTTGTAGGAATTACTCATTGTCAGTTTTTTCCGAAATTATTATCAATATATCTCTGCTTTTATCTAAGTGCAAATACCCCTAAATTAACCCCATCAAGAGCTATGGCATTCATGAGCTCCGTAAATGCATAAAGGTTATTAAATTGGAACTGTTTAGCCCTGAGTTTTTTTCAGCCCTGTTGGCCATTATCGTCATTGATCTCGTTTTGGCTGGCGATAATGCCATTGTCATTGCAATGGCTGCCAGAAATTTACCACCCCATTTGCAAAAGAAAGCAATTATTTGGGGTGCGGTAGGCGCAATTGCCGTGAGAAGTGCGATGACGCTTGCGGTCGTATACCTACTACAGATTCCAGGCTTGATGTTAGTTGGCGGCCTGTTATTGGTGTGGATTGCTTATAAGTTATTGAATCCAGGTAAAGATGGTGATGAGGAGCATGATCATGCATCAACCAGTTTTTGGGGTGCAATGAAGACGATCGTGATTGCTGATGCTGTCATGGGCCTAGACAACGTCTTGGCTGTAGCAGGCGCTTCACATGGTAGCTATCTCTTAGTCGTACTGGGCCTATTGATTAGTATTCCGATTGTGATCTGGGGTTCAACCCAAATCCTCAAGTTAGTAGAGCGTTACCCCTCAGTGATTTACTTAGGTGCTGGCGTATTGGCTTGGACAGCAGCAAAGATGATGCTTGCGGAGCCAATGGTTAAAGAGTTGGCAATATTCCAAAATCCGGTTCTGGACTATGCAATACAGCTGATAGTCATTCTTGGCGTGTTATTCGCAGGATTTATCAAAAGCAGGCAGGCGCTTGAAGAAATCATCGCCACAGCTGAAGTGGTTCCAGTTGCAACTGAAGCAGTATCTGAAAAGCAGTCTCATACCTTAGGAGGTGAAGTAATGAATAAAGTTCTCATTCCAGTTGATGATTCAAACAATGCTATTTTGGCCCTGAGACATGCAGTTAGTACTTATGGAAAAGATGCTTCTAATGAGTTTCACATTTGCAATGTGCAGCCGAGGATTTATCGCCACATTGGTAAATTTTTTAGTAAGACCGATATTCAGGAATGGCAAGCTGAGCGGGCAAAAAATACAGCCAAGCTTGCAGCAGAATTTCTGGAAAGATCTGGCGTGAAATTTTCTTTTAGTTACGCTTCTGGCGATAAAGGTGAGGCTTTGCGCGATGAGGCAGTTCGCCTGGGGTGCAACCGCATTGTGATTGGCTCAGCCAAGAAAAATTCACTCAGTAGACTCTTTGAGAATTCAACTACTGCCAAATTGCTAGAAATATGCGATATGCCGGTTGAAGTAGTTACTGGTAAGTCTTTACCGCTTCTAGAGCGTTGGGGCATTCCAGCTCTAGGTGCTGGCGCAGCTACTGCCCTGATGGCCGTCGTAATCGATTAGTTTTACCTCCCGCTGTTCTCTCTTTTGCCCTCTTCGGAGGGTATTTTTTTTTAATCAAAGATGAGTCACTGGATTACTCTACAGATTAAATCAATGGTCTATCTGTCCGATGCTAACTCATACAAACTCAGTCTTTAAAAATAAAAACATCCCGCAGAGCGAGGCGCAGTAATACTGGTGGGTCGGGCGAGATTCGAACTCGCGACCAACGGATTAAAAGTCCGCTGCTCTACCGACTGAGCTACCGACCCGGTAAAACGGAAATTATAGCAAGAAGTTTGTAGTTTCCCCTTGGTCTGGGGGTGTCTGCCCCTAAGCCCTTGTACTTACAAGTACGTTATGAGTTGACCCGTCTGGCCACTGGTGGGTTTTTGGAAAAATACTCCTTAATTCCTCTCAAAATGGCCTCTGCAATCCGATCTTGATAGCCTTCATCATTTAATCTGGCTTCTTCTTGAGGGTTGCTGATAAATGCAGTTTCTACCAGGATAGAAGGGATGTCTGGAGCCTTTAAAACAGCAAAGCTGGCTTGCTCTACCTTTGGCTTGTGAAGCGGTGCAAAACCTCCAATTTGTTTCAGAATGGATTGGCCGACTTGCATAGAATCTTTAATTTGCGCAGTTGTCGACATATCGAGAAGTAAGTTTGCCACTTGACGATCTTGCGTCTTGATATTGATACCGCCAATCAAATCTGAAGCATTTTCTTTATTAGCCATCCAACGTGCCATAGAGCTACTAGCACCCATTTGAGAAAGCGCAAATACAGAAGCACCCCTAGCTCGGGGTTCAATAAAGGCATCTGCATGAATTGATACAAATAGATCTGCTTCAACTCTTCTGGCTTTTTGTACCCTCACATGCAGAGGCACAAAGTAATCACCATCTCTAGTGAGGTAAGGGCGCATATAGGCCTCGCCCTCAATCTTCTCTTTAAGCCGTCTTGCAATCGAGAGTACGACATTCTTTTCTCTAGATCCTGCAGCACCAATGGCGCCTGGATCTTCACCGCCATGGCCGGGGTCAATTGCAATCGTAATTAATCGTTTGTATTTAGCAGTTGCCGGCACATCCTTTGTTTCTGGGATGGCTTGGGCTACCGGGGCTGCTGGTACTTTCGTTGCTTCTTTATCTTTCTTGGTTGCAAACTGCGCAATCAGATCAATCTCTTCATTGGCTTTTTCAAGAGCACTCTCTTTTTTGGCACTACTTTTCACGAGGGCCATGAGTGGATCTAATGGTGTTGTTGGATAAAGATCAAATACCATGCGGTAGTTGTACTCACCAACGGGATCGAGCGTGAAAAGTTGTGGCTTGATGGGTTCTTTCAAGTCGAATACCAAACGCACAGTGCCTGGCTGAAATTGCCCCACCCGAATTTGCGATACATAGGGGTCATTTGGTTTGACCTTAGCAACAATATCTTTTAGCGTCGGATTGAGCTCTAAACCCTGTACATCAACTACCAAGCGATCTGGATTGGTCAGGATCTGCTGCGTAATGGGTAGTGGTTTATCAGACTCCAGAGTAATGCGGGTGTAATCCTCTGAGGGCCAAATACGCACGCCCAATATCTTGGCACCCCAAGCAATATCTACTTCAGTAAGGAGTAAGGCAAAACTCAAGAACTTGGCTGAAGTCTTGAGATGTTGGCGTCTAGAGAGATTGACTTTCTGACTACTCATGAATTTGCTTGGATTGCTGAAATGCGCTCAACTACTTTTTTGCCTTGCTCAGAAAAAGCATTAAGCTCAATGGCACGTTCATTTTCTTCTGCGCCAGCTCTCAGAGTAATCTGAATATCAAATGTGGGAAGAGTGCCTTCAGCCTTTTCTGGCCACTCGATTAAGCAAAATCCAGGAACATCAAAATATTCTGCAAATCCTGCTTCTTGCCATTCCAGTGGATCACGCATTCTGTAGAGATCAAAGTGATGGGCAATAAAGGCTTGTTGATTACTACGGAGTTCATATGGCTCGCACAAAGTATAGGTTGGGCTCTTTACTTTTCCTTCGTAGCCCAAGCCCTGAATTAAATGTCTAGCAAAAGTGGTTTTACCTGCGCCTAGGTCGCCTACTAAGGAGATATTGAGGTGAGATTTTGGAGAATGCTCCATATTCTCTTGAATAGAGGCGGCAAGACGCTGGGCTAGGGATGCAGTTTCTGCTTCCTGCCTACAATATTGCTTAAGCGATGCTTTGGGAGATGCCTGAGGCGTCTGATTTCCGGTCATTACCCTAGTTTATTCAATTATTGCGCTACATTCTGTATTGCCTATGTCTTTATCTACAAACTCCTCCTCACTAGATCAGCCCAAGCTGCGAGCTTGGCTGGGGGAGAAGGCTGAGAGCTTGGGTTTTGACGGCTTACGGATTACCGATACCCATTTAGGTATTGCTAGTGAGCGCCTACAAGAATGGCTAGCAGAAGGGCGTCATGGTCATATGGAATACATGCAGCGCCATGCAGACTTACGCTCCGATCCCCAGCTATTGGTTCCAGGTACAGTGCGGGTGATTTGCGTCTCAATGAATTATCTTCCCCCTGAAAGTGATGTTGATGCGGAGTGGAAGAGGTTAGAAGATCCTTCCCAAGCAGTGGTTTCGATGTATGCCCGCGGGCGCGACTATCACAAAGTGCTGCGTAATCGTTTGCAAGATTTTGCAAAAGCCATTGAAGAAAAAATTGGCGCCTTTGGCTATCGTGTGTTTACAGACTCGGCGCCCTTAATGGAAGTTGAGCTTGCTCGTAAAGCAGGCTTAGGCTGGCGTGGCAAACATACACTCTTGCTCAATCGAGAATCTGGCTCTACTTTTTTCTTGGGTGAGATCTTGGTCGATGTACCGCTACCAATTGATAAAGAACAGGATGAGCATTGTGGCACTTGCCAGTCCTGTATTGATATCTGTCCTACCCAAGCCATCACTGCCCCTTATCAATTAGATGCCCGCCGTTGCATTTCTTACTTAACTATCGAGAATCCTGAAGCTATTCCAGTCGAGTTCAGGAGTGCGATGGGCAATCGTGTTTATGGTTGCGATGATTGCCAACTAATTTGCCCCTGGAATAAATTTGCTAAGCGTTCAGAGCTACCGGACTTTGCGCAGCGCCATGGATTAGGACAAGCTAGTCTTCTGCATCTCTGGTCTTGGACTGAGGCTGAGTTTGAAGAGCGCCATGAGGGTAGTGCAATACGAAGAATTGGTTATAGTCGCTGGCGCCGTAATCTGGCAGTGGCGATGGGCAACGCACTAGCGAGTTCCAAAGTGGATGCTGCTGATAAGAGTTTAATTCAGAAGGCCTTGAGCGAAAGCTTGCCTACTGCTGATGCTTTAGTTGTTGAGCATATTGAGTGGGCCCTGCAGTCTTGCTAAGGGCTTACAATTGATTCATGTCATCATCTGAGCAACCCTATATTGATCCTAGCGAAATCGCGCTAGAGGGTTCAGCAGCCGAGCGCTTCAAAAGTCCAAACGATGCATTCTGGATGGGGATCAGAGATGCGGCTGGTGCTCCAGCCATGGTGCTCTTCGCAGGGATGGTGGGCTTTGGAGCGATGGGCAAGACCAACGGCTTTGATATTTGGTTCACTACCTTTACTTCATTTTTCATGTTCGCTCTACCAGGGCAAGTAGTCTTGCTTGAGATGGCGATTACCGGTTCATCGGCAGTAACGATTGCTCTAGCTGTGACCTTAACCTCGACTCGTTTCATTACGATGACAGTGACGCTCTTTCCACAGTTTCATCAGAAAGATCGCAATCGGAGTTTGTATGCTTCAGTCCATTTATTGGCGATGACTGCATGGGCAATCTCGATGAAAGAGTTTCATACAATCGAGGTTAAGCACCGCTTAGCGTATTTTGTTGGCCTAGGCTTACTGTGTTGGCTAATTTCTATTCCGGGAACGATCTTAGGTTTTTACTTGGCAGGCATCGTGTCACCAGCCGTCACCTTGGGTCTGGTTTTTATTAATCCACTATTCTTGTTGTTGACCTTTACTGAAGTAAGGCCTTGGATTAATCGCATCGCACTAATGTTGGGTTGTATTTTTAGCCCAATTTTCTTTATCCTAGACCGCGATACCAGCTTGCTCACATCAGGTCTTGTAGCCGGCACATTGGCTTACTTGATTGACCGCAAGTTCTTGCGCAAAAAAGCTGGAGTAATTGGGTGATGGGTACTGTAAACACCGTGGCTAATGCACTCTCCGGTTGGGGGCTATGGATTGCCTTGATAGGCGCCTGTTTTGGCACATACTTCTGTCGTGCAATTGGGGTATTACTCTCCAGCAACATTAATCAAGATAGCGAAATCTTCCGTTGGTTGGCTGCCGTCACGTACGCAATGGTTGCCGCCTTAACAGTACGTTTGATCCTTATGCCCTTAGGTCTGATGTCAACAGTACCTTTATGGATTCGAGTTCTAATTTGCGCCTTAGCGATTGGCGTCATGATTTCAAAACCCACTAAGCGATTGGTTCCGGCCTTGCTGACTGGAACCTTGCTCATGGCGGTTTATGGCCTTATTCGTTAACTTTTTAAAACAAGCTTAGAGGTGCGCTGCCAGAATTTTGGCGATATGTACTGCATCTCTCTGAGCGCCATCCGCAATTTGATGACGGCAGCTCGTGCCATCAGCCACTACCCAACTATCAGGCGATTTCCGAATACTAGGCAAGAGACTAAGTTCAGCCATTTGCTTGGACACTTCAATGTGCTCCGCCTCATAACCAAAACTACCAGCCATACCGCAACAAGAAGATTCAATTAGCTTAGGCTCTGCTTTAGGAATGAGTTTGAGTAATTCCATGGCAGGGGTTACTGCTGCAAAAGCTTTCTGATGACAGTGACCATGAAAGAGGACTGGCTTACTTGCTTCTTTAAGATTGAGCTTAAGCGTTCCTGCTTTAGCTTCAGATGCTAGGAACTCTTCTAAGAGTTGTGCTTTTTTAGAGACACTGACAGCTTTGTCACCAAAGCCCATGACTAGGGCTTCATCCTTGAGGGTGAAAAGACAAGAAGGCTCTAAACCAATAATTGGAATATTCTTGTCTGCATAAGGCGCAAGATGATCGACTAATTCACCAAGTGTTTCTTTGGCTTTATCTACCATGCCAGCAGCAAGATAGGTTCTACCGCAGCAAAACTCTTTAGAGCAAGCATTGTTTATTACTTTTGTCTTGCTACTACTCTTATTCGGAATATGCACACGGTAGCCTGCAGCCTTGAGAACTTTCAGTGCAGCGATGAGGTTCTCATCTTCAAAATAGGCATTAAAAGTATCGGCTAATAGGACTACGCCTTTACCATTGACATCCTGCGCCAATTGCTCAGGTGTTAACTGATAGCTTGGTACTACTTTTTGATTCCAGAAATTTTTACTCTTCCAGATAGGCAAACTTCTCTGTGCGGAGATGCCCATGATCCATTCTTGTAGTTTTGCTACTGGCGTAATGTGGTTGCGCAGGTTCAGTAGTGCTGGCAGGAGTGGAATATTGCTAATAGTGGCTGCATACTTAGGCAGAAAAGCTACTGCCAAATCTCGTAAGGAATGACCAACCCGTTTCTTATAGGCCGACAAGAACTCAATCTTCATTTTGGCCATATCGACACCAGTAGGGCACTCGCGACGGCAAGCTTTGCAACTCACACAAAGATCCATTACTTCTTTAATGGCATCACTGGCTAGTGGTGAGCCCGCATCTTTAATATCTATTTGATTCGATAGTGCTAAGCGTAAGGTATTGGCTCTGCCTCTGGTGAGATGCTTTTCATCCCGAGTCACACGATAGCTTGGGCACATCACTTCAGCATCAAACTTGCGGCAGTGACCATTGTTATTGCACATCTCTACGGCTTTAGCTAAGCCCATGGCTGGATCACCACCAGTACCAGGTGCAGTCGTTTGCTCTGTAACAGGATTGTTCTGGACATTCCAAGC
>CANFRA010000049.1 GCA_947449305.1 Burkholderiaceae bacterium | reverse complement strand
GAAATGATGCGTCTTAGTCGAGATAAGCAAGAGATGGTGGATACGGAAGTCTACGAAATCATCCCCCATCTTGAAGAGATTCCCTTTGTGAGCAGACCGGCTACCCTTGAAGATAAGATGTTTTGCCGTATCTGGCTTTCTTTAATCCGCCATCCTGCTTTTATTGAGATGGAGTTAGACGAGGATGAGTTGGCAGCATTTAACTACTGGCAAGGTCTATTTACGATTGCCTTAGGTAAAACCAATAGCGAACTCTTAAAGCAGACCACTTAATTCGTTTCAGGAGTGGGCATAAAAAAAGCGCTCTGTGCAGAGCGCTTTTTCTTTTAGCAAAGCTACCAGCTATCAACCTCCGTAGAGGAACTTCGGTAGCCACAATGTCATGCCTGGCCAGACGTACATGAACGCCATGCAGGCAATCACGATGAACATATAAGGCATCATGCCTGCAAAAATCTGGTTAAGCGTAACGCTTGGTGGCGACACACCTTTGAGATAGAAGGCAGACATCGCCACTGGTGGTGACAAGAATGCTGCTTGCAAGTTCACAAACACCAAGGTGCCCCACAGAAGTGGATCGATGTTGAAGTGAGCCAACAAAGGCAAGAAGATCGGAACGAAAATCACAATAATTTCAGTCCACTCTAAAGGCCATCCTAGGAAGAAGATGATTGCTTGAGAGAGCAACATGAACTGAATTGGTGTGAGGTCAAGCATGAGCACCCATTTTTCGATGATCGATTGACCACCCAAAATAGTAAACACAGCCGAGAAGAGCGCTGAACCCACGAACAACCAGCACACCATCGATGTTGTTTTCGCTGTCAAGAAGACTGCCTGCTTGGTACGCTCAAAGTCTAAAGTGCCAGCTTGAAGCGCCAGAATGAAAGCGCCCAATGCACCCACTGCAGCAGACTCGGTAGCAGTAGTAATGCCGAGCAAGATCACGGCCAACACTAAGAGGGTCAGAACACCTAATGGCATCACTGACTCAATCAGCAACTTGAGGATTTCAAACTGCTCCTCATCAAACTTGAGATAGTAATAAACCAACAGGAGTCCGAAGAGTACGCAGGTCAAACCAAAATACAATTCGAAGTTTTCTGGGGGACCATTATTAGCCTCTACTACAGCCCCAGCATCAACTGGATCGTCACCAGCGGCAGCATCTAATGCAACCAAAGGTGCATCTTCTTCAACCGCTTTGGATTTAATCTTGCTAGAGGTTGCATCAATAGCTACAAGCTCTTCCTCTACTGGCTCTGCGGCAGCAGTAGGGGCCGCTTTAGCAACTTGGGTCGCTACAGGAACATTTTGAGCATCTTTTTCAGCTTGTTGATGAATGATGACGTACCACCATACACCCCACATAGTAACTGCTATCAAAAAGAAGGGGGTTAATGCTGCGAAGACATTCTTAACGATCTGCTTGATAGTAAGTCTTGCCTCAGCTGGCGCCTTTAGCAATTTACCAGGAGAAATCAAAGCCTTAAATGATGCAAGCAACATATTTCTGGAGTAGTGCTCACCTAAAAAGCGAATCGGTGCAGGAACTGGCACTATTAGTTTCTCAGGAGGAAGCTTAGGCGCAACCTTTGGATTAATTAAAGCCCAGCCGATGATGTAGACCAAATACAAGAAGGCGAGGAAGAAGCCCGGCACCATTGCAGCAGCATAGAGCTTAACCACAGATTGCCCTGCAACAGCGGCATACACAATGATCATGACTGAAGGCGGGATCAAAATACCCAAGGTGCCACCAGCGGTAATGACGCCAGCAGCCAGGCGAGTATCGTAGCCTGCGTTCAGCATCGGCTTCATGGCAATCACGCCCATGAGAACAACAACAGCGCCAACCAGACCGCTTGCAATACCCCAGAATGTACAAACAATCAGAGTTGCTACGGCTAATGAAGCAGGTACGCGACGGAATGCCAGCTGGATACTGTAGAACATCTTATCAACCAGTGCCCCACGCTCCATTACGTAGCCCATTAATACAAAGAGCGGAATGGAGAGTAAGACATCATTAGTCATGCCTCCGAAAGTTCTTTGCACCATCAAGGTAAAAACTTTATTTGCAGCCCAACTTTGCGACGGGTCGTAAAAGGCCACAAAACCAAACATCATGCCTAAACCCATTAGAGTAAAGGCAGTTGGGAAGCCCAGCATGATTACAAAAATAATCAAGCCGAGCATAACTAGGCCAAGAATTGGATCACTCATGATTTATCTCTTTAGTTTGGCCAATACGATTGTGTGCTGCTTCATCGATGGATTTGGCGTTTTTAATTGCGAGTTGACGGGCTTCTTCATCAACGTGAGTTGATGAAGCTAATTGCTGCTCAATCACATCAATCTCTTCGGCATCTTTTAAGCGCGCTGGCCATTCGCCGGTTCTCAGGCAAACAATGCAGCGTAGGATTTCAACACAGCCTTGCAAAAGCACAAATGCGCCTGCAATCGGAATAATAGTTTTAAAAGGATAAAGCGGCGGACCGTTTGCAATCTGAGTAGTGTGCTCACCAATACGCCATGATTCTGCAGCATAGGTATAGCCGGCATAAACCAAGGCGGCGATTCCTGGCAGGAAAAAAGTGACGTACAGAATTAAATCTAACGTAGCTTGTGTACGGGGTTTCATGGACCCATAAAGGAAGTCGCCGCGAACGTGGCCATTTTGTGCCAAAGTATATGCACCGCACATCATAAATAACGTGCCATACGCCATGACAGATAACTCACCAATCCATGCGGATGGGGAATTAAGTGCGTAACGCCGAACAACGTCTGTAAATACCATCAGCATCAGTAGAACGACAAGCCAAGCGGCAGCCTTACCTACGAAGGTGCTAATTTCATCTACTCTTAGCATGAATTTATCCATAACAACTCTCCTAAGACAACTAACTATTTCCCTAGAGAAATATAAAAAAACCGGACGGGGATGCCGTCCGGTCAAGATGTGCATTGGGGCACATTATTACATAAGCCCAGAGGGCTTTAAAGGGGTTTAGCCCTTGAAATAATGATCGTAAGCGAGCTTCATGTCTACATTTACTAGCAAATCCCAGCGAACTGCGCGCTGAGCAAAGGCTTTTTGGGAGTCCAATACTTTCTTGAACATTGGGATCTCAGCAGCCTTTTTGGCAATAATCTTGTCCCAAGCGTTCAACTGGGCTACCAAAATAGACTTCGGTGTAGCGTAGAACTTGACCTTGTCTTTGGTTTGTAGCTCAGAGAAGTCTTTGGAATAGCGATCAATCGCTTTCCAGGACATATCCGCAGAAGCTGCTTGAGTTCCGTATGACAGGATGGCCTGAAGATCTGCTGGCAATGAGCTGTATTTCTTCTTGTTGAAGATAATTTCGAACTGCTCTGATGACTGGTGGAAGCTTTGCAGCATACAGATTTTAGATACGTCTGGGAAACCAAGGATGCGGTCTGAAGTTGCATTGTTAAATTCAGCTGCATCGAGAACACCACGGTCCATTGCTGGGATGATCTCACCACCAGGTAACGCCTGAACTGATGCGCCCATGTCTGTAAAGATCTCAATAGAGAGACCAACAGTACGATATTTCAAGCCCTTCAAGTCATCCGCTTTTGCGATTGGCTTTTTAAACCAACCCAATGGCTGTGTTGGCATTGGGCCATAAGGGAATGAAACAACATCAAGCTTAAGGTCGTTGTAGATTTCATTGAGTAATTGCTGACCACCACCGTATTGGTTCCAAGACAGGAGGGTGTTAGCGTCCATACCAAAAGCAGGACCTGATCCCCATAATGCTAGTGCTGGGCTTTTGCCATACCAGTAAGCCAAAACGCCGTGGCCACCATCCAATGTTCCGCTAGATACAGCGTCTAACATATCGAAAGCTTTTACAACTGAACCTGCAGGCAGTACTTCAATTTTGAGACGGCCGCCTGACATCGCATTTACTTTAGTGGCGTAGTCATTAGCGTACTCGTGGAAAATATCTTTAGCTGGCCAAGTAGATTGAAAGCGCAAATTAATTGTTTGTGCGCTAGAAATCATTGGGAAGCCCATTGCAGCTGCGCCGGCGCTACCTACTGCAGCGTTCTTTAGGAACTTGCGGCGAGGGCTAGTGTTTTTTGTATCTGACATCTAAATCTCCTAAGGTCATTTTTATAAAATTAACTACTGGATGAAACAATTTCTACACAGAGCTTATTCTAAATTAGGGTAAATAGGGTTGAGGGTTTCCCCTCGAGTAAGAGGGATATATATTGTGCACTGCAACAATAAAACCCCGATCATTTCTTGGTTCAAGGATAGATTCGCTGCTTCAAGCATCTGGCACATGGGTACACTACGTGAGCATGAAACCCACCATCAAGATTAACTTTGTTTCCGATATCGGCTGCCCATGGTGTGCGGTTGCTTTAGGAACCCTAGAGCAAGCCATGGAGCGACTCAAAGACCAGGCAGAGTTTGAGATTCATTTTGAGCCATTTGAGCTTAATCCTCAGATGAGGGTGGGTGGCGAGAATGCCATTGAGTATCTTGGCAAAAAATATGGCATTTCTGAGCAACAGGTCAAAGCAAATCAAGCCAACATTCGGGAGCGCGCTGCAGCCGCAGGTTTTAACTTTCATCCTGAGGGTCGAAAAAAGATATACAACACCTTTGATGCCCATCGTTTGCTGTATTGGGCTGGGCACGAGCATGGCTTAGCTAGTCAGCACAGGCTAAAGAGAGAATTCTTTAATACGTACTTTTGTCTCGCAGCCGATTTTGATAAACGTGAAAACTTACTAGAAGCAGTGCAAAGAGCACATTTGGACCAAAGCGCAGCAAGCAAAGTTTTAGAAGGGGGGCTCTTTACTAAAGAGGTGAAAGCGCAAGCAGCCTACTATCGAGACCAGGGCATTAATGCGGTGCCAAATCTTATTTTAAATAACAAGTATTCCTTGAAAGGGGCACAACCCTTAGAAATTCTCGAAGCCTCCCTCAAAGAGGTGATCGCGGAATCTTCCCAAGGCGCATAAAATTGATGCGGTGAGATTGTCGGCTACCAAATGAAGAAAAGAAATCAATACAAGAAATAAAAAGGAAAGAAATGAGTAATAAACCTAAAGTTTTAGTAGCAAGAGCAATATTCCCCGATTTACTTGCCAAGTTAGAGGAGTCTTTCGAGGTTCGCTCTAATCAGGCCGATGAAGTCTTCACGGCAGAAGAGTTGCAAAAAGAACTTGCAAGTGTGGCTGGGGCATTGGTAACAGGTAGCGAGCGCATTGATGCAACAGCTTTAGCCAATGCTAAAAATTTAAAGATAGTAGCCAATATTTCAGTGGGCTATAACAATTTCGATGTACCTGCAATTACTGCAGCTGGTGTGATGGCTAGCAATACGCCAGATGTATTGACTGATAGCACGGCTGATTTTGGTTTTGCGCTATTAATGGCTACAGCGCGGCGCGTGACTGAGTCTGAGCGCTGGATTAGAGATGGCAAGTGGGATAAGTGGTCGATTGTGAGTAACCCTCTGGGTATGGATTTACACCACAGCACGCTAGGTATTATTGGCATGGGCCGCATTGGTCAAGGCATTGCAAAGCGTGCCTTAGGTTTTGGAATGAATGTGATTTATCACAATCGCAGTCGTTTGCCTGAGGCTGATGAAAAAGCATGTGCGGCAAAGCATGTCTCCAAAGAAGAGTTACTTCGCACTGCCGATCATGTTGTCTTAGTATTGCCATACACGGCAGAGAACCATCACACCATTGGTGCAAAAGAAATTGCACTGATGAAGCCGACCGCCACCCTAGTCAATATTGCGCGTGGTGGCATAGTGGATGATGCAGTATTAGCCCAAGCGCTCAAAGAGAAAAAGATCTTTGCTGCAGGTTTAGATGTATTTGAGGGTGAGCCTAAAGTACACCCCGAGTTACTGAAGCTTAGCAATGTAGTCTTAGCTCCGCATATTGCCAGCGCAACCGAAAAGACCCGAAGAGCCATGATCAATTTAGCAGTAGAAAATTTACGCGCCGCACTCACTGGCAAGAAACCACCGAGTTTAATTAATCAAGAGGCGTTTAAGGGTTAGAAAACATAAAACTTAAACGAGTGAAGTAGTTAAAAATAAAGCCGAGCAATGCTCGGCTTTATTGATTGATGCGCACTGAAGTTTTATTGCTTACTCAGCATCAATTTCTTCTGGTAAATCACGCAGCGCTAATTCAATACCGCCGAATTTTCCAGCAACCCAGTTATAAACCTTGCAGGCAATCCACAATAAACCAAAGCCTAATAAAGCATTGAGAATAAGGGCAGACAAAACTGTAAAGCCCGGAATCGCTCCGTCACGAATGAATGCAACAAATAGCGCTAATAAAACGATGGGTACGGAGAAACAGAGATAAACCAAAACCAGTGTTTTGGCGGTATGCATCGGGTCGAGGAAGACGAGTTCTTTTTTGCTAAGTTTCATAATGACGCAATCTTAAAGCAGTCCATCAAAAAGTGCTACATCTACCCAGTCACCTGCGGCAATATTTCCTTGGTCGTGAGCAAGGATCACAAAGCAATTTGCCTCACTCATAGAGCGCAGAATGCCTGCTCCCTGACTGCCAGTCAGCCTGACGCTTGGGCGACCATCAGTATTGCGACCCAAAATGGCGCGTTGAAACTCGGTGCGGCCCGGTTTTTTACGAATCGGTGACTCACAGATTGCTTGCATGATTGGCGGCTCAGTTTGGTTTGCACCATTGAGTTGCAAGAGCGCACTTCTCACAAATTGATAGAAAGTCACCATGACTGCCACTGGGTTACCAGGCAGGCCAAAGAACAGGGTCTTTCGAGTAGGTGGTTTGCCCGCCACGGGTTTCAGAATCCCAAAAGCCATTGGCCGACCAGGCCGCATCGCAATTTTCCAAAAACCCACATCTCCCAACTCTTGCATGATCTGCTTGGTGAAGTCTGCTTCGCCAACCGAGACTCCACCAGAGGAGATTAAGACATCCGCCTTACTAGCTGCATCGATAAATGCTTTTTTAAGTGATGCCGGATCATCCCGCACGATGCCGCAATCAATAATCTCGAGATTGAGGCGATTTAATAAACCAGTCAGGCTATAGCGATTGCTGTCATAAATACTGCCAGCATCTAACGGTTGACCTAAGGCTCGCAACTCGTCTCCGGAAGACAGAATTGCCACCTTGAGTTTGCGCTTGACTGTGAGTGTGGAGATTCCGAGCGATGCTACCAAACCTAAATCTGAAGGACGCAATAAACGACCAGCGCTAATTGCGGGTTTGCCTTGCTGGAGATCTTCGCCACGTAAGCGCCGATTCTCACCGGGCTTTAATTGGTTTTGAGGGAACCCAATCTGCGTTTCTGTTTGAGTACTCGTGAACTCTTGCGGAATCACGGTATCGCAACCAGCGGGCATCACCGCACCAGTCATAATCTTGAGGCACTCGCCAGGATTGATCTTGCCTTCGTAAGGTTTGCCAGCAAAGGCAGTCCCTATTATTTTTAAAGAGACTACAGTGTCACTGACACCCAAGCATTTACCGTCAAAGGCATACCCATCCATTGCTGAATTATCAGCCGCAGGAACGTCAATGGGCGAGAGCAAGTCGTTCGCAAGGATGCGATTGATGGCTTGATCTAGAGAAACGGTTTCGCTATCAGCTAGATCGCCAATCGCTTTAGATTCGTCAATCAGTTCTTTAACTAATTGAGAGATAGCTTTACGAGCTTCATCGACATGCAGTGATGAAGTGAGAAGAATAGGGCTATTGGGTGAGTGCTTCATATAGAGGCCTCTTCTAAGCGTTTTAATTCTTCTGGAGTGTTGACGTTAGCAAATACTTGCGCATCATCGAATACAACAGTGCTGCTACGCAATTCTTTGAACCAACGATCAATTTTGAGATCGCCGTTTTGTAAAAAGGTTTTCAGGGGTTCTTGAAGGTCAGCACGTATTAGGCAAAAAACGGGTTGTGCCCAGATTTTGCCATCTGCCTCTTTGCTCGAGGCGTATACCAACTGAAAGTCGCCACGGGTCATTTCAGCCGCAAGTTTGATGCCTAAATCGGTTGGTAGTAAAGGTGAATCACAAGGAGTGGTGAGTAGGTAAGGGGTATTACAAACTTTGAGGCCAGCAGCAAAGCCCGCAAGCGGCCCTGAAAAATCGGGCGTCTCATCCATGATCACGGGAAAGCCATAGCTAGCGTACTTCGTAACATTGCGGTTGGCATTAATGAGGATTGGACCAACTTGACTTTTGAGTCTTGTAATAGCAGATGCAATCAGGGGTTTGCCGTTAAAAGGAATAAGTCCTTTATCGATGCCACCCATGCGTTGGGCGCGCCCGCCAGCCAGTATGAGGCCAGTGATTTGCTCTGGGGGAATCATTAGCCGCCGATATAAGACATTTCGACTTTACGAGAGCCAGTCGATTGGTTTGCAGTATGAGACCCACGAATTTCAGAGTAATGATCATCGCGGGCAGCCCAAGTATTCATGATGGCATTGGCGATTTCTAAATCACTCTTTTCAGAACGCAACATTGTTTTGAAATCAAATCCTTCATTCGCAAAAAGGCAGAGATACATTTGACCGTCAGTAGAGATGCGGGCACGAGTACATTCGTGACAGAAGGTTTGGGTAACGCTAGAAATTACACCCACTTCACCTGCGCCATCGACATAGCGCCAGCGCTGGGCGACCTCGCCGGAGTAATTGGCTTCGATCGCTTCCAACGGAAATAATGCATTAATTCTGGCAATAACTTCTTTAGAGGGCAATACCTCTGCCATATTCCAACCATTAGAACTGCCTACGTCCATGAATTCAATAAAGCGCAGAATGACACCACTACCCTTGAAGTGTTTTGCCATGGATACGATCTCATGATCGTTTGTGCCTTTTTTCACCACCATATTCACTTTGATGTTTTCAAAGCCGGCCTCTTGAGCGGCAGCAATACCATCTAAAACATCCGCTACTGGAAATTCGACATCATTCATTTTCTTGAAGATGGCGTCATCTAAGCCATCTAAGCTAACAGTAAGCCTTTGTAAGCCAGCAGCTTTTAGAGCAGCAGCTTTCTTACGCAAAATGCTGCCATTCGTTGTTAAGGTAAGGTCAAGTGGTTTGCCATCTGGAGTCCGTACTTGCGACAGCATTTCAATCAGCACTTCTAAGTTTTTACGAAGTAGTGGCTCCCCACCAGTTAAGCGAATCTTTTCAACGCCTAGTGTGGAAAAGATGGAAGTGAGACGAGTAATTTCTTCAAAACTCAAAAGCTCTTTGTGCGAAAGATAAGGATAGTTTTGATCAAAGACTTCCTTAGGCATGCAATAAGTGCAGCGGAAGTTACAGCGATCAGTTACGGAGATGCGCAAGTCACGCAAGATACGCCCGCGTTTGTCTTGGGTGTTGCCATGAGGTGCAATGAGTTGGGCGCCAATAGATGGCGTCAGGCCTTTGCCTTCATCAATGCGTATGGGAATTACTTTTGGGATTGCTTTTTCAACCATATTCTCAATTATGGCGGTGAAAGGGGCTTTCTGCCAAACCGCCAAATATCCTTATGGGATAAATGACAGTCTGGAGAAAAAGCCTAAATCAGGTTTAAACCGTTTTTTCTTGGCCGCCGGTTTCAACTAAAACCATTGGTCCATCCGGTAGATTTGCTGCAGGTTTAGGGGCTCTGCCTAAGTTTGTTTGCTCAGGCTGAATCTGACCTTGCGCCTCTGCATGCTTAGAAGCATCAGTAGCAACCCAGATCATGCCGGCCGATTGCACCACGCTATGCAAAGGAGTTTCTTCAAGTGCCTTGAAGGCAACCTTTGGAAGTTCTGGTGCAGGTTTAGCAATCACTTCTACAGTAGATACTGATGCAACAGTCGCAACTGTTGCTATTGGTGCTACCGCTGCAGTGCTCTGAGTATCTTGTGCTTGACGATTTGATGGACGTGGAGCACGGGGTGCTCTTTCGGCCCGTTCTTGTCTTGCAGCAGGTTTTGCATTACCAAAGCTATTCGCAAGATTCTGAATTGGCATTGATGCAGATGCACCAGCCATGCCTACTGGAGGACCTGTAAATGGACTTGCAGATACAGCAGTTGCATTAGCTACATCACCCTCAGTGCGCTCGTTTCTACCACGACCACGACCACGACGATTGCGACCACGACCACGACGCTCTTCACCATCAGCGCTCGGTGCAGCTTCACCACCAGGAGCAGCCTCCGTTGCAGGAGTTACTGCAGCTGGGTTTACTTGACGCTCAGGCTTTGGACCATTTTGGTTATTTTGATTGCGATTGCCATTGCGGTTATTTCGGTTATTGCGGCTACCGTTATTGCCTTCGGCAGTACCTTCAGCGGCATTTGCTACTGGACGCTCAGCACGTTCGCCATTGCGATCGTTGCGTTCGCCACGACGATTGCGACCACGGTTGCGATCACCGCCATTACCATTGCGGCCTTGATTACGGCCACGAGCATTGTTTTCTAATGGCTTCTCTTCTACTGCAGGAGAAGAAGAGAACATCTTTTTGATAAATCCAAATAAACCACCAGAGCTTTCAGCCTGTACTTTTTCAGTACGAGCTGGACGTGGTTGGCTTATTGGTGCAGGTTGAGCTGGCGTAATGCCTTTGACTGCTGCTTCAGGACGAACCTTCACATCAGCATCTGTGCGGCTCACTGTGGTGTCAGTCTCAAGTTCACGTGCAGCTTCTTCAGCCATCACATAGCTAGCCTTTTGATCGTCAAGACGTGGATCGTCATGACGTAAGCGCTCTAACTTGTAATGTGGTGTTTCCAAATGCTTATTCGGAACCATCAAGACGTTCACTTTGAAGCGAGTCTCGATCTTAATTACTTCAGCACGTTTTTCATTCAAGAGGAAGGCAGCCACTTCGACTGGTACCTGGGTATGAATCGCTGCTGTGTTCTCTTTCATTGCCTCTTCTTGAATGATGCGCAGAACTTGCAATGCAGAAGACTCTGTGTCACGAATATGACCTGTGCCATTACAGCGTGGGCAAGTGACATGACTGCCTTCAGAAAGGGCTGGTCGCAAGCGCTGGCGTGACATTTCCATCAAGCCAAACTTGGAGATCTTGCCCATCTGAACGCGAGCACGATCATGACGCAGAGCATCGCGCAGGCGATTCTCAACATCTTTCTGAGCTTTGCTCGATTCCATATCAATGAAGTCGATCACGATCAAACCGCCCAAGTCACGCAAACGTGCTTGACGTGCGATTTCATCGGCAGCTTCTAAGTTAGTACGAGTAGCGGTTTCTTCAATATCAGAACCACGAGTTGCACGGGCGGAGTTCACGTCCACAGAAACTAAAGCTTCGGTGTGGTCGATTACAATCGCGCCACCAGATGGCAATGGCACAGTACGTGAGTACGCAGTTTCAATTTGATGCTCAATTTGGAAGCGTGAGAACAAAGGCACATCATCTTGATAGCGCTTTACTCTTGGCAAGTTGTCCGGCATTACGACAGACATAAATGCAGCAGCTTGCTCATAGATGTCATCGGTATCAATGAGGATCTCGCCGATATCCGGTTGGAAGTAATCACGGATTGCGCGAATCACTAGACTCGATTCGAGGTAAATCAATAATGGTGCTGAATTGCCTTTAGCAGCCTCGTCAATCGCTTTCCATAACTGCATCAGGTAACTTAAGTCCCATTGCAATTCTGTAGCGTCACGACCAATACCAGCGGTACGAGCAATGATGCTCATGCCATCAGGGATATCCAATTGGGACATGGCATCACGGAGTTCTTGACGGTCTTCACCCTCAATACGACGAGACACACCGCCTCCACGAGGATTATTGGGCATCAATACTAAATAACGGCCAGCCAAGGAGACAAAAGAAGTTAAAGCTGCGCCTTTTTGGCCGCGCTCTTCTTTTTCTACTTGAACAATGATTTCTTGACCTT
>CANFRA010000048.1 GCA_947449305.1 Burkholderiaceae bacterium | reverse complement strand
CTTTCTTCCTTTGAAATCAATAACAGGGACCAACCGAGTCTTATCGACCTCGGCTAAAGAGAACTCCAATTGAGAGGGCTGACCATCAGCACCCTCAAATACCAAACCAAACTTCGCATCAGGCGAATCCAATTCACCAGTCAGCAAACCTTGCAACACACCACGAAAATTCTTACGGCCGCCAGTGGCAACACGCAACTTCAAATCCACTTCCATTCCAGCAAAGCGCTCAAAATCTGCCGCACTCTTCACAGGACGATCTAGGCCTGGTGAAGAAATCTCCAAACGCTCGTAAGGAATGTTCTCAACTGGCAATGTGTAGCTCAGCTGATGACTTACCTTCTCGCAATCGAGGACATTAATCAAACGCTCGTAATCGGGATTTTCAATCGTGACGCGCAGCAAACCACCGGCTTCACGCTCAATATCAACTAACGTGTAGCCTAAGTTTTCCAGCTCTGCAGAAATAACCTGCTGATCCTTCACGACTTTCCCTCATACCAAAATGGCAAAAAAAAATGGGCTTTGAAGCCCATATTCTCGAAATTCAGAACAGGCCGACTTACGTTGATCGCAACATCAGTCGGTAACAACTAAAAACAGCAGAAAACTGCTGTCAGTCCAAAATTATAGCTGATTTTTAGGGAAAACTGTTAGAAATCAGAAGCTTTCGCTAGGATTACGCGGTTTTCTAGGTCCCTTATTGAAGGGTTTTCGCCCTTTTGGAGCGCCCCGTTTAGGGCCATTTCCAGGGCTTTGAGGGCTGGCTGTCACAAAAGCAGACTGGCCATGATGTACTTTTTTGCCTTTATTGCGGTTTTGACCTTGGCCTTGACCCTGGCCACCCTGACCAGGTCTGCCACCCTGGGTGCGGCCACGGAATGGGCCTCGGCCTTCACTTGAACCACCACCTGGATTGTTGTTTCTACCCTGATGAGTCATGCCATTGTGACCACTAGCGAGGGTTAAGGCATCGCGTGAGCCCCAGTAAGACACTGAGGTTTGCATTGGATCAGGCTGAAAATCTGCATCGGCAGGATTGCGACTTTGACCGTTTGGGTTTGAATTACGACCCTTATCTTGTGGCTGTGGCATTTTTAAGCCAGCCGACTTCATCAAGTTGTAGATACCACCAGCCTCAACCTCCTCCCATTTTCCCCGCCTTAAGCGTGGAGGCAATAAGAACATGCCATAACGCGTACGAATCAAACGTGACACCGTATGACCTACTGCTTCAAACATGCGGCGCACTTCACGATTACGGCCTTCACTTAAAGCAACGTGATACCAACGATTCGCGCCATCGCCACCACCGGCTGCTAGACGTAAAAATTTTGCCTGGCCATCATCCAGCTGAATACCACTCTTTAGCTGAGCCATGGAGTCTTGTCCAAGCTCGCCCAAAATACGGACTGCGTATTCGCGCTCAACACCATAACGTGGGTGCATTAAACGATTAGCTAACTCACCAGAGGTTGTAAATAGCAAAAGACCTTCAGTATTAAAGTCCAAACGACCTACTGCAATCCAGCGTCCTTGACGTGGCTTTGGCAGGCGATCGAAAACTGTTGGACGACCTTCAGGGTCCGATTGACTGACGATCTCGCCAGCAGGCTTGTGATACAAAATCACCCGCGGCGGTTTTGTCTGAATTTTGCGGTGCACTGGCTTGCCATTAATACGCACTTGATCGGTTGGGCCAATGCGTTGACCGATATGCGCAGGTAATGCGTTGACCGATACGCGACCCTGAATAATCAAGTCCTCCATATCGCGGCGAGAACCCATACCAGCGTCAGCCAACACTTTATGAAGTTTGACGGTATCTTCATCGTCAGCGTCATCATCTAAACCATCTAAATCTGACCAAACCTCATCACGCATGCTCAGCGGTAACTCATCGACATTGGCAAATTGCAAACTACTCACTTCTTCTTCAGTGGGCGCATCAGGATCTTCATCTTCACGCGAGCCTTGTGCGCGTTGAACACGACGCTCTGCGCCTGTCTGATGAGAAACTTCATTCTCATTAAAGCCATCCGGATTTTTCACTTCTAATGCCTCAGGAGCATCTAAAGCAGCATCAAATTCACCAGAAACCACTGAAGCAAATAAAGCTTCAGCCTCAGCAGGATTAGGGGCTAGCTTGGCAGAATGATTGCCTTGATTGTTGCCACCCTCACGTGGAGCGTTGCCTTCACCGCCTTCGCGGCGTGGCCGATCCTTATTAAAAGGACGCTTCTTATTAAATGGATGCTTCCCCGTTCCAGCACGACGTGGATGCCTCGGCCCACGCTCTCCACCCTCGCGACCTTCTGCTTTATTACCACCCTCGTTGGATGGCGCCGCGTCTGCGCTTGATGGAACTGCCGATGAATTTACTACCGGGGATGAATCGTTTTCGTTAGAGCTTGTCATTAATTATTGTTTTGTTTCGTCTGATGGTTCTTCAGACTCAGGAGTAACTTCTTCTACCACTTCATTGATGATCACAGTTTCTACTGTGGCATCTGGATCAAATTCGATAATGGCTTGGCCCAATTGCTCTGCTGCTGCCATTGGTGCTGCATCTTCTAGCATTGGCAAGCTTTGCAAGTTTGTCAAACTGAGGTCATCTAAGAATTGCTTGGTAGTGGCATATAAACCAGGACGACCGATCGTCTCTTTATGACCAATCATCTCTACCCAACCACGATCCTCTAATTGCTTCATCACATTGGTACTGACAGCAACACCACGAATTTCTTCAATCTCACCACGCGTCACTGGCTGACGGTAAGCAATAATTGCCAAGGTCTCCATCACTGCACGAGAATACTTTGGTGGCTTCTCCGGGGTGAGGCGATCTAAATACTCGCGCATCGATAAACGACTCTGGAAACGCCAGCCAGTCGCAATGTGCACTAACTCCATTCCTTTGTCATCCCAGGCACCCTGAAGCTCAGTTAAGACTTCATTAATATCTGCAGTAGTGATGTCTTCTACAAATAAGCGAGACAAATCAGCGACACTGAGTGGTTCCTGTGCGCACAGGAGGGCTGTTTCAATAACGCGCTTGTTGTGATCGTCCATAAAAGTTGGGCTATCAGGAATATCCTGATGAGGCTTTAAAAAATGTATTTCAGTAATGGGTTTGGGGTGTTCTCTAGCTACTACGAACAATCCATCTCTTAGATTCTAGTTGGGGATTGGTTCGCGCCGAAACGAAGTTCTTTTCGTTCACCGTGCACCCATTATAAGGTAGGCTCAATACAATAGCCATATGCACAAAATTTCATCAAAACCCCAGATTCAGTCATTTGTGGCGCCGAATTCCCCAGAACGGCGTCGCCTCCTAGGGCTGGGGGTTGGCATCGGGACCCTACTTGGGGTAGCAGGCCTCTCATCATGCAGCCTCATGGGAAGCAAAAAACCGGTGGTTGGCTTGGCGCTCGGCGCAGGGGCGGCCAGAGGTTTTGCCCATGTGGGCGTAATTAAGGCGCTAGAAGCGCAAGGTATTCGCCCTGACATCGTTGTTGGTAGTAGCGCTGGCAGCGTGATTGCTGCCCTACTTGCCTCCGGCGCTACGGGTAATGAACTCAATCGCCTTGCCCTTAATCTAGATGAAGCCACGATTGCCGATTGGGGTCTGCCATTTGTTGGACGCTTTGGAGGCCTCATTAAAGGGGATGCCCTGCAAAACATGGTGAATCGCGAAGTCCAAAATAAAACCATTGAGCAAATGCGTATCCCCCTGGGAATTGTGGCAACTGAATTGCAATCAGGCAAAGGTGTCTTGTTTAGAACTGGCAATACTGGTCAGGCTGTGCGCGCATCGTGTAGCGTGCCTGGTGTTTTCCAACCCACAGTCATTGGCAATAAAGAATATGTGGATGGTGGATTAGTAGCACCGGTTCCAGTAAGTTATGCAAGGCAAATGGGGGCGACCATCGTGATTGCAGTCAATATTTCTTCCGAGCCGGCCCATCAAGATGCCAGCGGTACGTTTGGCATCCTTCAGCACACCATTGCAATTATGCAAAGCAGCATTAATCAATTCGAACTTAAGAACGCTGATATTGTCATCACCCCACAACTCAAGCAAATGAGTAGCGGTGACTTTAGATCCAGAAATGCAGCAATCCTTGCAGGAGAATCTGCAGCACAGGAACAAATGGCTTTAATTAAGGAAAAGCTAAAGGGCTAGAAGGCCTATGCCCTAGAGGCTTCGTGACTTACGCTTGAGTTTTTTGACTTCATTGAGAAGTTCTTGACGCTCTGAGTCATTGAGACTATCGCTACCATCCAAACGGCGAGCACCATCAAAACGTTTATCCCAATACAGACTTCCAAGATCATCGACACGAACAGCGGTGCCCTTGGATGGAGAGTGAATAAATTTATTGTCACCAACGTAAATACCAACGTGGGAAAAAGTTAAGCGCATCGTATTAAAAAATACAAGATCACCTGGTTGCAACTCATCACGATTAATAGGTTTACCAACACGACTCATCTGCGTTGACTTGCGCGGTAGCAAAAATCCAAGCTTGTCTTTGAAAACATAACCCACAAAACTACTGCCGTCTAAGCCAGACTGAGGTAACTCAGTATCCGAGCGATAACGCACGCCAATCACTTCCATAGCGCGATCAATCAGCTCTTCTGATTTTCCAGAGACGCTATCGACCAAACGATCTGATACACGATAGAGATAAGAGCGTCCAGCTTGAAACATGCTTTCTTTGGGAACCACTGCTTCTGCAGCGGCGTCACTAGGCGCATCGACTGCATAGGTCGATACACAAAACACAAATCCCAAGGCAAGGCCAAGAGACTTTAAAAGTGGTGCTTTTTTCAGTGACATCGATCCAGTTTAACAAAGAACCCTTAATTAACCAAGTCTAGACTGTAGTCTTAAGTCTTTGTTTATAAAGATAATTTAGCCTTAAATTGGGGCAAATGCACCAATTTAGCCCATTCAAAGGCTATTTTGCCGCCCTATTAGGTCAACTCAGCAGCAGCAAAAAGCTCCTTGGTATAGACCTGGCGAGGGTTCTTAATCAGAGTTTCGGTATCTCCAAACTCCACTACCTTGCCACCTTTCAGGACCATCACCTCATGAGACATTGCCCGAATCACCGCCAAATCATGACTAATCATCAAATAGGCCAAGTTGTACTTCTTCTGCAATTCAGTGAGTAAGGCTAATACTTGTTTTTGGATTGAGACATCTAACGCTGAGGTGGGTTCATCTAAAACCAAAATTTGTGGGCGCAAGATGAGCGCTCTCGCAATAGCAATCCGCTGTCGTTGTCCACCAGAGAATTCATGTGGGTAGCGTGTGAGTGCTGAGCGATCAAGGCCAACTTCTTTGAGCATATCTACTACCCGATTTTCGCGTTCAGCTGTGGAAAGTTTCGGAAAGTGAACATCCAATCCCTCGGCCACAATCTGCATCACATTCATCCGCGGGGACAAGGAACCAAAAGGATCCTGAAAAATTACTTGTAAGCTTGAGCGCATCGCGCGCCGCTCTACTGGTTTTAGTTTTTGCCAATCATTACCCAAAATATCAACAGCACCAGAAACCTCTGCCGCAGAATCTCCTAACAAGCCTAGTACCGCCATACCAAGCGTAGTCTTGCCAGAGCCTGATTCACCAATCACGCCAATCGTTTGCCCCTGCTTTAAAGAGAAACTCACCTTCTTCAATACCTTGTGCGGTGGCGCCTTTTTAAACCAAGAGCTCGATTCTGAACTGGGATAAGCGACTGATAAATCATCAGTCTTTAGAAGAACGGGGGCTAATGGCATTACTGGAGCTAAATCACGAACAGGTCCACTATTGACTAGCGCCTTTGTATAGGGATCACTCGGTTGAGTAAAAACCTGTTTAGTTAAGCCAGACTCCATCAAGTTCCCTTGATTTAATACTGCCACACGCTGTGCAAAATGTTTTACCAAATTGAGATCATGCGTAATCAATAAAATACCCATACCACCTTGATCTTTAGATTCTTCTTGGAGCTCTTTGAGTAAATCTAAAATCTGCAAACGCAAACTCACATCAAGGGCAGTGGTCGGCTCATCTGCAATTAAGAGGCGTGGCTTGCAGGCTAATGCCATCGCAATCATGGCGCGCTGTCGTTGACCGCCTGAGAGTTGGTGTGGGTAAGCATGAAAGCGTCGTTCAGGCTCGGGGATGCCAGTCTTCTTAAGTAGGTCAATCGCCGCATCAATGCAATCTGCCTTAGAAATCAGTGGCTGATAAATCTGGACTGCTTCAATGATTTGATTGCCCACTGTGAATAATGGATTGAGGGCAGTCATTGGCTCCTGAAAGACCATGGCAATCTCTCGACCACGAATTTCACGAATATCTTGGATGGGCAATGAAAGCAAATCGACTGTCCCTTGCCCATCTTTTTTATTCCATAGAATCTTGCCGGATACCTTAGCGCCCTCTGGCTCGAGTCGTAAGGGAGTTAAGGCAGTGAGTGTCTTACCAGAGCCAGATTCACCAACCAGAGCAACGCGCTCACCAATCCCAATTTCTAAATCGAGATGGTTCACTGCAAACCTTTCACGGCGCCCAGACCCAAATGAAATGCAGAGATCTTCATAACGTAGCAAGCTCATGAACGACCTCCGCTCATCGCGCCAGATTTACGAGAGTCAAATGCATCCCGCAATGCTTCGCCCATAAAAGTGAGCAGAAGCAAGGTTGCGACCAAAACCACAAAGGTTGATAGTGAGATCCACCAGGCGTCAAGATTTCCTTTGCCTTGCGAGAGTAATTCACCAAGGCTTGGAGTGCCAGGTGGCACACCTAGGCCTAAGAAATCCAAACTTGTCAGAGACAAAATGGCAGCACTCATCCGAAACGGTAAAAAAGTAATCACCGGAGTCAAGCTGTTTGGCAAAATATGGCGCCACATGATTTGGACATTCGTGAGACCCAATGCCCGTGCTGCACGCACATACTCCAAGGCGCGATTACGGAAAAATTCTGCGCGGACATAATCAGACAATCCCATCCATCCAAATGCAGCCAAAAGGATGATCAATAAGGAAATGCTGGGATTAAAGATTGAAGCAAAAATAATCAGCAGATACAGCTCTGGCATCGCCGACCAAATTTCAATGAGGCGTTGCGAGACCAAATCAAACTTGCCTCCAAAGAAGCCCATCAAGGACCCCGTAATAATGCCCACACTCACCCCCACTATCGTGAGTGCTAAACCAAACAAAATGGATAAACGGAATCCGTAAATGAGACGCGCTAGAACATCGCGCCCACGATCATCGGTACCAAGCCAGTTTTCCCAAGAAGGTGGTGCCGGATTGGGCACCTGAGAAAAGTAATTGAGGGTCTCGTAGCTATAGTGAATTGGGGGATAGATTGCCCAATTACCATTGCTCGTAATGTTTTGACGAATATCTGGGTCCAAGAAATCGGTTGGGGTCGAGAAGTCGCCACCAAATACCGTCTCAGCGTGATTCTTTGCAATTGGAAAATAGAAGTGTCCTTCATAGCGGACCACTAAAGGCTTGTCATTGGCAATCAGTTCAGCGCACATGGATAAGCCAAATAGGATCATGAAGATCCATAAACTTGCATAGCCAACACGACTGTACTTAAAGCGCTGCCAACGACTCATGAGCCGCCTCCAGCGCCAAACTGAATACGAGGATCAATGTAAACGTAGCAAAGATCAGAAATCAGTTTGGTAAACAAACCAATCAGGGTAAATAAATACAAGGTACCAAATACCACTGGATAATCTCTTCTCATCACAGACTCATACGAGAGTAAGCCAAGTCCGTCCAATGAAAAAAGTGTTTCGATTAACAGTGAGCCCGTGAAGAATGCACCGATGAATGCTGCCGGGAAGCCCGTTACCAGAGGCAAGAGCGCATTGCGGAACACATGCTTCCAAAGCACCTGCTTTTCAGTGAGGCCTTTTGCTCTCGCCGTCAAAACATACTGTTTGCGAATCTCTTCTAAGAAAGAATTTTTAGTCAACATCGTGATGACTGCAAAACTGCCCAATACTGAAGCGGTGATTGGTAATACTAAATGCCATAGATAGTCCATCACCTTACCAATCAAACTGAGATCACTCCAATTGTCTGAAGTGAGACCTCGCAAAGGAAAAATTTGTAAGAAGCTGCCGCCACCGAAGATCACTAAAAGCAATACTCCCAAGACAAAGCCTGGGATAGCATAGCCAACCAAAATCATGCTGCTTGTCACAGCATCAAATCGAGAGCCATCGCGCACTGCCTTGGCAATACCTAATGGGATCGAAACTAAGTAGGTGATAAAGAATGTCCACAAACCAATGCTGATGGATACGGGTAATTTCGAAACGACTAAGCCCCAGACACTTTGATGCTGGTAATAGCTCTGCCCCAAATCAAACCTGGCAAAACGTCCTAACATCATGAAGTAGCGCTCTAACGGTGGCTTATCAAAACCGTAAAGCGCTTTCACTTCCTCTAGGCGTTGAGCATCAATACCCTGACGTCCACGATAAGTAGCACCGGCGCCAGAAGACTCCGTACCCCCAACAGCAGCATCACCTTTGCCTTTAAGCTCCAAAACCATTTGCTCGACTGGGCCACCCGGCACAAACTGCACCACCGCAAAAGTCAAAGTGAGCACACCTAATAAAGTAGGAATCATCAAAAGCAGTCGCTTAAAGATGTATGCGCGCATTTGTCCTTGCATTATTTAGACTCCTCTTTCCACCAATTTTGCATAATCCAGGGCTCAGCCGAATAGTACAAAGGGGGCTCGGGATAGCGCATCTCTTTCCGAAAAGCTACGCGGTGAGTAGGGTTGTACCACTGAGGGACAACGTAATAGCTATTCCATAAAACACGATCCAAGGCTCTCGTCGCTGCACGCAACTCATCTCGGTTTTGTGCTTTGGTAATTTCCTCAACCAAAGCATCCACCACGGGTGATTGCACCCCAATGATATTGTCTGAGCCCTTCTCTTTGGCAGCTTGACTACCAAAACGATCCCAAAGCTCATTGCCAGGATTTTGTGAATCTGGAAAACGCGTGGTTGTCATATCAAAGTCATATTCATTGATGCGCTTTTGATACAAGGCAAAGTCACTCGTGCGAATATCCAACTGAATACCTAGCTTCTCTAAGTTCCGACTATAAGCAGAAATCACTCTCAAGAAAAATCCGCCGTTTTCTACCATCTCCATGCGGAAAGGCTCTCCCCTTTCATTTCGCAAGGCGCCATCTCGATATTGCCAGCCTGCATGCATTAATAACTCGCGGGCTTTCTTTAAATTCTGACGCAAACTATCGGGTGATTTGGTTGATGGTGGGGCTGGCATCGGACCAAAGACTGCATCAGGGACCCATTGCGGATATTTAGCCTTGAGTGGTCTTAGTAACTTCAGCTCTGCTTCAGTAGGTTTACGAGGACCGTCAAAATTGGCGCTCAGATCGCTATTGGTAAAGTAACTATTAATACGCCCGTATTGATCGAAAAATATTTGACGATTCAGCCATTCAAAATCTAGTGCTAAACCTAATGCTTGACGAACGCGCACATCCTGAAAAATCGGTTTACGCACATTCATGGCAAAACCTTGCATCCCTGCACCATTGTGATTTAAGAATGCCTTCTTTGTTAAGGTGCCGTTGTCAAACTTTGAGCCTACATAACCCTTTGCCCAAATCTTGGCACGATATTCAACAATGGCATCAAATTCGCCGGCCTTAAATGCCTCGAGGCGGACTGCATCATCGCTATACAACTTGTACAGTACACGATCAAAGTTATAAAAACCTACGCGCACATTCAAAGGCTTACTCAATTGATCTGCCCAGTATTGGGGATTTCGTTTATAGACAATCGATTTACCGGCTTTAAAAGATTCAATCAGGTAGGGGCCGCTGCCCACGGGGACTTCGAAGGCAAGCTTCTCAAAGGGAACGATCGTACCGTCAGGTTTCTTGCCCCAATTGCGAGAAAAGATTGGCAAGGTTCCAGCCAAGATCGGCAGTTCAGCATTGTTATTCTTAAAGTCAAAACGTACAGATCGATCTGAGAGCACTACTGCTTCTTTAATATCAGCAAAAGTAGTTTTGTATCTTGGGTGAGCTTTACCACTCATCAAGATATCAAAGCTGTGTTTAACGTCTGCAGCTAAAACAGGTGTGCCATCTGAAAACTTTGCTTCTGGCCGAATCCGAAACGTGACTGACTGACGATCTGCTGCTACTGCAATATCTTCAGCAAGCAGTCCATAAATGCTAGACACCTCATCCGCACTTCCTTCGGCCAAAGATTCAAACATCAAATCAATTCCGGGAGCGGTTACACCCCGCAGCGTAAATGGGTTGAACTTATCAAAACTGGTTCTTTGGCCAGGGTTAGGCAAAGTCAAGGTGCCGCCTCTAGGAGCATTTGGATTCACATAATCAAAATGAGCAAATCCATCGGCATATTTAGGCTTGCCATACTGGGAAATCCCCTGAGCTGCCTGTGCTGTATTGGCCCCAATCCCTACTAGCAGGGCTAGTAGGAGGAAATGGGCGATGTGGCGAATGGGGTTTAGGGCAGGCATATATGCAACAATTGTAGATAGCTAATCATATTTGAAGCAAAGGACACAACATGGGCTTTCTCTCAGGCAAAAAAATCCTCATTACCGGCCTCCTCTCCAACCGCTCGATTGCCTATGGTATCGCCAAGGCATGTCACCGCGAAGGCGCTGAATTAGCCTTTACCTACGTCGGTGAGCGCTTTAAGGACCGGATTGTTGATTTTGCGAAAGAATTCAATACCGAACTCATTTTTGACTGTGATGTGGGTAGCGATGAGCAGATTAGCGCCCTCTTTAAGGATTTAGCCAAATCTTGGCCTCAATTTGATGGCTTTGTTCACGCAATTGGTTTTGCTCCCCGTGAAGCGATTGCTGGAGACTTTTTGGAAGGACTCTCACGCGAAGGCTTTAAGATTGCGCACGACATTTCTGCATACAGTTTTCCTGCAATGGCCAAAGAGGCATTGTCAATGTTGCGCGATAAGTCATCGTTAATCACATTGACCTACTTAGGCTCAATGAAGAATGTTCCCAACTACAACACCATGGGTTTAGCAAAAGCTTCTTTAGAAGCATCGGTTCGCTACCTTGCTGGCTCAGTTGGCCCAAAAGGTATTCGTGCTAACGGTATTTCTGCTGGCCCAATTAAAACTTTAGCTGCTTCTGGAATCAAAGGCTTCGGAAAAATTTTGGAGGCGGTTGAAAAAACTGCTCCGCTACGTCGCAACGTCACGATTGATGATGTTGGTAATACTGCTGCTTTCTTGTTATCCGATTTAGCCAATGGCATTACTGGTGAAATCATCTATGTGGATAACGGCTTTAGCCAAGTAGTTGGCGGAATGGAAGACGCTTGAGCATTCCACTGAGTGAGGCTCTGAAGTTTTGGGCCAAGCTTGGCTTCATTAGTTTTGGTGGGCCCGCAGGACAAATTGCTGTTTTACATCAAGAGTTAGTTGAGAAGCGTCGCTGGATTTCTGAGCGGCGCTTTTTACATGCGCTTAACTATTGCATGCTGCTACCTGGTCCTGAAGCCCAGCAGTTAGTTACTTATATTGGCTGGCTCATGCACCGAAGCTGGGGCGGCATTCTGGCTGGTACGCTCTTCATACTGCCATCACTATTTATTTTGATTGCGCTATCGTGGATTTATCTCACCTTTGGACAAGTGCCCTGGATCGCCGCCATCTTTTTTGGCATTAAACCCGCAGTAGTTGCGATTGTTTTACACGCAGCTGTGCGTATTGGTAAGCGTACCCTTCATAACCCAGCATTAAAGTGGATTGCACTGGCTTCTTTTTTAGCGATCTTCATTTTGAACTTAGCTTTTCCGATCATCGTCATGATCGCCGCTGCCATTGGTTACTGGGGAGGTAAGCGTTATCCGGAGTATTTTGAGCAGACATCACATGCAAACTCCAAAGAGAAAAATTACGGCG
>CANFRA010000047.1 GCA_947449305.1 Burkholderiaceae bacterium | reverse complement strand
AATATCAGCGTCAGTTAGACACTGCTATCAAGCGTGCTCGTTTCTTGGCTTTATTGCCATTCTCCGATCAACATAAGAAATAATTGGGAGCCCTCAATGCAAATCATTCTTTTAGAAAAAGTAACAAACCTGGGCAACCTCGGTGACGTAGTTCGCGTTAAAGACGGTTTCGCTCGTAACTTCTTAATCCCACAACGCAAAGCCCGTCGTGCTACTGAGGCAGCTATTGCTGACTTTGCAGTTCGTCGCGCTGAGTTGGAAAAATTAGCCGCTGAGAAATTGGCTGCTGCGCAAGCAGTTGGCGCAAAGCTCAAAGACTTGGTTCTTGAAATCGGTCAAAAAGCAGGCGTTGATGGTCGTTTGTTTGGTTCTGTAACCAATCATGACATCGCTGATGGCTTGAAAGCTAAAGGATTTACGATTGAGAAGTCTTCAATTCGTATGCCGACTGGCCCGTTGAAAATGGTTGGTGATCACCCTGTAGCGGTTGCTGTTCACACCGATGTAGTGGCTGATATCACCATTCGTGTAGTTGGCGAGCAAGCTTAAGTTTTAAGTCTTAGGTTCTAGGAACTTCGCTAGCCTCATGGCTGAATCCCGTTCACGTTCCGTTACGCTGAATCCCGGCATGGCGGGCTCTGGGGATGCAGTCGTGCAGGCTTTAAAAGTCCCGCCGCATTCTGTGGAAGCCGAGCAATCATTGCTCGGCGGTCTACTGATCGATAACACTGCCTGGGATCGCCTAGGTGGCGTGTTAAGCGATAAAGATTTCTACCGCCCTGAACATGCATTGATCTATAAGGTCATTACCCGTTTAGTGGGCGACAACCATCCTGCTGATGTCATCACTGTGCATGACGCTATTAAATCTGAGCAGGGCGGCGATCTAGTCAGTGTCGATTACCTCAATTCTCTAGCGCAAAACACTCCTAGCTCTGCGAATATTAAAGGCTATGCCGATATTGTTCGTGATCGCAGTATTCTGCGTCGCTTAATTGAAGTCTCCGACAGTATTGTGAACTCTGCCTTTGTTCCTGAAGGCCGCTCTGTGAGAACACTTCTAGATGAAGCGGAGTCTCGTATCTTGCAGATTGGTGAAGAGGGAAGTCGTAAGGCCGATTACCTCGAGATTGAGCCACTTCTGCGCTCTGTCGTTGCGCGTATCGATGAGCTCTATAACCGTCAAGGTGGTAGCGATATTACTGGCATTGCCACAGGCTTTATTGATCTGGATAAACAAACCAGCGGCTTACAAAAAGGTGACTTAGTGATTGTGGCTGGAAGACCTTCGATGGGTAAAACGGCGTTGGCACTCAATATTGCAGAGAACGTTGCACTTTCTGAAGGTTTGCCAGTCGTGATTTTCTCAATGGAGATGTCTGGCGAGCAATTGGCATCGCGTTTACTTGGCTCAGTAGGGCGCGTCGATCAAAGTCGTATGCGTACCGGTAAGTTGCAAGATGATGAGTGGCCACGTGTGACTGATGCCATTGCCCGTTTAAGTAATACCCAAATTTTGATTGATGAGACTGGTGCCTTATCAAGCCTTGAATTGCGCGCAAGAGCACGTCGGATTGCCAGAAATTTTGGCGGCACTCTTGGCTTAGTAGTGATTGACTACTTACAACTGATGAGTGGCTCTGGTTCAGAGAACCGCGCAACTGAGATTTCTGAAATCTCGCGCTCTCTCAAATCGCTTGCAAAAGAATTGCAGTGTCCAGTAGTGGCGCTCTCTCAGTTAAATCGTGGCTTGGAACAGCGCCCCAATAAGCGCCCCATCATGTCCGACTTGCGTGAGTCAGGTGCGATCGAGCAAGATGCAGACGTGATTATGTTTATCTATCGTGATGAGGTATATCACCCAGATACCACCACCGATAAAGGGATGGCTGAGATCATTATCGGTAAGCAGCGTAATGGCCCGATTGGTACAGTCAGATTAAGTTGGCAAGGCCCATATACGAAGTTTGATAACTTGGCGATGGCCTCGGTTGGGTATTCTTCTGGCGGTTACGAGCCGTTCTAAGATTGCCATTCTTAGCGAGGCACTACACGACGTGCTTCAGTAAATTTAGCGGCCCAATAGGGTGAGGTAATGTAATCAAGTCGTACGGTTCCACCTGCGCTCGGGGCATGTACAAAACGTCCTTGCCCCACATAGATACCAGCGTGTGAATATTTTTCTCCAGTGGTGTTAAAGAATACCAAGTCGCCTGGGGCAGGGGGTTGACCATCAATACTTTTGCCTTGACCACTCATCAGTTGAATGGTCCGCGGTAACTTAATATCTGCAGCCTTGTTGTACACATAAACAATTAGCCCACTGCAATCAAATCCGCCTTTAGGAGTGTTGCCTCCATATCGATAAGGGACATCTACCAAACCAACTGCTGTAATTGAAATATCTTCAGTACCTACGCTGGTATCTTGTTTGAATTGTGCAACTTTAGCGGCGTTGGATTTAGTGCTAAAGGTGCTGCATCCATTGATTACTAGCGTACAAATAAAAATGCCGCACCCAATCAGAGTGCGGCATGAGAGAGTTTGCTTAGAGAGCGTCAGCAGCATGATCCGCAAGACGTGAGCGCTCACCACGCGCAAGAGTAATGTGGCCTCCATGACGCCAACCCTTAAAGCGATCGACTACATAGGTTAAACCGGAAGAGCCTTCTGTTAAGTAAGGCGTATCAATCTGCGCAATATTACCTAGGCAAATAATTTTGGTTCCAGGGCCTGCACGGGTTACCAGAGTTTTCATTTGCTTGGGCGTTAAATTCTGCGCCTCATCAATGATCACATATTTGCTAACAAAAGTTCTACCGCGCATAAAGTTCATACTCTTTACCTTGATGCGTGAGCGAATGAGTTCTTGGGTTGCAGCACGTCCCCATTCACCAGCGTCATCGTTTCGCTGCAAAACTTCTAGGTTGTCATCAAAGGCACCCATCCAGGGTTGCATTTTTTCCTCTTCGGTTCCCGGTAGAAAGCCAATATCTTCACCAACAGGAACGGTAGCGCGAGTGATGATGATTTCGTTATAGCGTTTGCTATCTAATACTTGTTCAAGTCCAGCGGCTAAGGCTAACAAGGTTTTGCCAGTACCGGCTTGGCCTAGCAGGGTAACAAAATCAATATCAGGGTTCATGAGCAAGTTCATGGCAAAGTTTTGCTCACGGTTTCGAGCGGTAACGCCCCATACATTATTTTTCTGGTGAGAAAAGTCTCTGAGGGTTTGTAAGAGCGCAGTTTTGCCATTGATTTCTCTGACGTGAGCGTAGAAAGGTGTAGATCCGTCAGGATTCTCTTGGTAAACAAATTGATTGACCAACATACTTGTTACGGCAGGGCCGGTCACTCTATAAAACATCGTGCCAGACTTAGGGTCCGACCAACTTTCCATATCTTTACCATGCTTTGGCCAGAAATCACCCGATAGAGCCATGATCCCGGAGTACATCAAATCGCGATCTTCTAAAACCTGGTCATTGAAATAATCTTCAGCAGGTAAACCAAGAGCACGCGCTTTGATGCGCATGTTGATATCTTTGGATACCAACACTACTTCTTGGCCATTGCGAGCTTTTTGTAACTCGCTCACTACTGCCAAAATCATGTTGTCGCCTTTACCCTCTGGAAGTCCTTCAGGTAATGCTTGGGTAGATAGCTTGGTTTGGAAAAAGAGGCGGCCCGAAACATCCTGATTGCCAAGCTTGTTTAAAGGGATGCCTTCATCTAAGGTGCCGCTAGTGCCTGCAACGAGTTGATCTAAAGATCTGCTGACCATGCGAGCATTACGGGCTACTTCTGTCATACCCTTCTTGTGGTTGTCTAACTCTTCCAGCGTAGTCATTGGCAAGAAAAGATCGTGTTCTGAGAAGCGGAACAAAGAACTAGGATCATGCATTAATACGTTTGTGTCTAAAACGAATAAGCTTGGCGGCCCAGTGCGGATGACCCGTTTAGGTTTTGCTGGGGCTGCTACTTTGCTCTCATGATGAGAGGGTGCATGGTCTGCTTTAATTTTCTCGAGAGCTACTTCTGCTGCAGATAAATCTTCTGCTACATCATTAGCCCAATGGGAAGTTTCCATCACCACTGGTTTTGCTGGTGTAGGACGTTTATTTAAATCTGGTGTGTCCTTGCGAGTCAGTTTGACTTGATCAGCAATTTGAGTTGGGATGGGTGGCAGTGGCATGCAGACTCTCCTAAAAGAAAAAACCGCTAAGCGATTTGCTATAGCGGCTTGTTACGAAACTCATTGCAGCGAGGTCAAAAAAACGGAGGGGGTTGGTCCCCGAACCTGTTCTGAAATATTCAGGTTGCTGATTCAAACGGATTGTCAGACTTTCCCGTCGTTTGCGGTGCATATGACTTCACTTTACCCCAAATTTTGGGGTTTGCAAGCACCTCAGAACAAATTGTTGTAAAAATTATTTAGTGGCTTGGGCTGCCTGTAATACCTCTGTTACATGACCTGGAACTTTAAGGCCGCGCCATTCTTTGACAAGCTTACCGGAGGAGTCAAATAGGAAGGTGCTGCGCTCAACCCCGCGGACCTGCTTACCGTACATATTCTTCATTTTCATGACGCCAAAGATTTGGCACAGCTTTTCTTCGGTATCGGCAACGAGCTCAAAAGGGAGGCCTAATTTGCTGCGAAAGTTATCGTGCGACTTCAGGCTATCTCGGGAGACCCCTACTACCAAGGTATTAGCTTTGGTGAAGGCATTGATATGGTCACGAAATTCACCAGACTCTGCTGTGCAGCCAGGCGTCATATCTTTTGGGTAAAAGTAGAGAACCAGTTTTTTACCTGTGGCTGAGGATGGAGAGAAGGTCAGCCCCGAAGTGGCTGGAACAGCACACTGAGGAATAGATTGACCGATAGCTACTGTCATGATGATCCTTTGTTATTTGTTTCTAAGTTTTATTTATCAAGCATTCTGAATAATCAGTTCACCGCTGCGGTTGGGTATCTCCCCCCACGTTAACGGCAATATGGCTATTTTATCGAGTTGTTTGGTGGCTTCCCAGGATTTATGAAGTTCGCCCATGGTCACAAGCTCATGGCCTTGATTTAGCCATCCAGCTAATAGCTGCTCAAAGGCTGGGAGCAGCTTTTGACCCTCAAGCTCAGCATGCAGAGTAAAGACTTGATCATTGGGGTTACTTTGGGTGATCTCTAAGAGTTTTTTGACTGCGCCGAACTCATCTGCACCATCAATACCAATGAGTTCATCAAAGGTTGGTAGGGTAGTTGGATATTGCACATGTTTGGCTTTGCCAGAAGGGAGCGTCAGCCGATACGGCATGAGATTGGGTTTGGCTCTGCCATCAGAAGAGTAGGCGATACCCCATTGATCCAGCTGCTCAAACGCAGTTTCGTTCATTTGCCAACCAGCGGCGCCATAAGTGACTGGTGCATGGCTAAAGATTTCTACAAAGCGATCCCAACTTTTTTGCATCATCGCTTTTGTCCATTGCGAATCTTGATGACGTACCGCATCTTGCCAGGCAACATGATCCCAAGTATGAATACCAGTTTCATGGCCAGCTTGATCGATTGCACGCATTTGGGCAGCAGCTTTTTTACCAATATCTGGGCCGGGGATGAGAACGCCATACAGCAAAGTCTTAATGCCGTAATGTTCCACAACAGAGGTGCGACTCACTTTTTTCAGAAAGCCTGGACGAAAGATACGCTTTAAAGCCCAGCCAGTATGGTCAGGACCTAAGCTAAACAAGAAGGTGGCCTTGAGGCCGAAGCGCTCTAGAGTACGAGCTAGGTTGGGCACACCTTCTTTGGTTCCACGTAAGGTATCAACATCAACCTTGAGAGCAATCTTAGCCATGAACCCTTAGATTTATTTATTCTTTATCTACTAAAGAACGAGCCTTTTCTACATCCTGACGATAGGCTTCAAAAATATTCTTGAGAGCATCGCTCATCGTAGTAGTTGGCTTCCAGCTGAGTTCACTCATCGTATTGTCAATTGCTGGCACCCGGTTTTGAACGTCTTGATAACCTTCGCCGTAATAAGCTCCAGAAGTCGTTTCAACGATCTTCACTGCATTCGCGGTCTTCGCATACTCAGGAATGTTTCGAGCAATCTCTAGCATTTGATTGGCCAGCTCGCGGACGGAGTGATTGTTCTTGGGGTTGCCGATGTTGTAGATCTTGCCGTTGGCAATACCATCTTTGTTGTCGATGATCTTGATGAGTGCGTCAATACCATCATCAATATAAGTAAAGGCACGTTTTTGAGCACCACCATCTACTAGGTTAATAGGTTCACCGCGAACAATATGGCCTAAGAACTGCGTTACTACACGGGATGAACCTTCTTTTGGCGTATAGATGCTGTCAAGACCAGGCCCAATCCAGTTAAACGGACGGAAGAGGGTGAAGCGTAAGCCTTCCATGCCATAACCCCAGATCACGCGATCCATTAATTGCTTGGAGCAAGCGTAGATCCAGCGTGGCTTACTAATGGGGCCATAGACCATATTGGATTTAGCAGGATCAAATTCACCATCCTCACACATGCCATAGACTTCGGAGGTGGATGGGAATACCAAATGCTTTTTGTATTTAACAGCAGAGCGCACGATTGGAAGATTAGCTTCAAAGTCGAGCTCAAATACTTTCAGTGGCTGTTGTACGTAAGTGGCTGGAGTGGCGATTGCAACCAAGGGCAGGATGACATCGCACTTACGAATGTGATACTCCACCCATTCTTTATTGATGGTGATATCGCCTTCAAAAAAGTGCATACGAGGATGATTGATTAAATCACCTAGGCGATCATTCTGCATATCCATGCCATAGACATCCCAATCGGTTGTCTCCAGAATGCGCTTAGAAAGGTGGTGACCAATAAAACCATTAACACCAAGAATGAGTACTTTTTTCATCTTTACTGCCTCGTTTTAATCTAATGTATGTTGCTATTTACTTGTTGGCTGGGAACCATTCCAAGACTTCAACTGCCTGGTGATCACCGCAAATGCCGAATACCCGATTATCAACCACTTGGATGCCCAAAGAGCCAAGATCGAGATTGTTGGGGAATGGACCGTTAAGGCCGGTGCGGGCCACAGTCATTGTCTGCCCTCGGTAGTCCGTAAAGGCTCCTGGATAAGGGGGCGCTACGGCTCTCACTAGGTTATGAACCTGAGCAGCCTTCTGATTCCAATGAATCTGCCCATCAGAGGGCTTTCTGCCTCCAAAATAACTCCCTTTTTGGAGTTCATTAGCCTTGCGGGGTACTTGGCCCTTAATCAAACTAGGCAGCGCCTCATTGATGACTGCTACTGCCGCCCGGCTCACCTTACTAAATACATCGGTAGCCGTTTCATCAGGACCAATGTCAACTGCGGATTGTCCAACAATATCACCGGCATCCGGTTTAACTTCCATGACATGTAAAGTGGCACCTGTTTGCGTTTCTCCATGCAGGATTGCCCAGTTCACTGGGGCGCGGCCACGGTACTTTGGCAGTAAGGAGCCATGCATATTCAGTGCGGCAATCTTTGCGCAAAACAAAATCTGCGCAGGAATCATATAGCGGTAATAAAAAGAAAAAATATAGTCTGGTGCTAGTGCTTGCAGTTTTGGAATGAGTTCAATTAAATCATTAGCACTAGGCGTGATACAGGGAATATTATTTTCAGCACAAAGTTTGGCAACACTAGCAAACCAAATATTCTCATTGGGGTCATCTTGATGGGTCACTACTAGATCGACTCTGATGCCTGCAGCTAATAAGGCTTTAAGGCAATTGACACCAACATCGTGGTAAGCGAAGACGACTGCGTGCAATTATTTTTTCTCTAAAACTGTTTGCACAACGTAGCGTGGGCGATTACGGATTTGTTGGTAGATTCGGCCAATATATTCACCAAGAAGGCCAAGACCAAAGAGCATGACACCAATCAGGAAGAAGGTTAATGCGAAGAGGGTAAAGACTCCTTCAACCTCAGCACCCAGGACGAAGCGGCGCACCAATAGATACGCGAATAAGCTGCCTGCAGCCAGAGATAGCAACATACCTAGAATAGAGAAGATCTGGAGTGGCATCACCGAGAATCCAGTTACCAAATCAAAGTTCAAACGAATGAGTTGGTAGAGACTATATTTTGATTCACCAGCAAAGCGCTCTTCGTGCTTAACTTTAATTTCAATTGGGTTAGCAGCAAAGGTATAGGCTAATGCGGGAATAAAAGTATTGTTTTCATCACACTGACGAACTAAGTCGACGATACGACGGCTATAGCCGCGCAACATACAACCTTGATCCGTCATCGTGATGCGGGTAATGTTTTCACGCAAGCTATTCATGGCGCGTGAAGCCATTTTTCTAAAGAAACTATCACGACGATCTCCGCGAATGGTGCCTACGTAATCATGACCTTTTAATAACTGCTCAGTCAGAGCATCAATTTCTTCAGGGGGATTTTGTAAGTCCGCATCTAAGGTAATGATGTATTCACCTTTGGCGTATTCAAAACCTGCCATGATGGCCATATGTTGACCAAAGTTACTGTGGAATAAAACAGCGCGGGTAACGTCAGGACGCAATTCCACTTGTTTAGCCAGAATGCCTGCTGAGCGATCTTTACTGCCATCGTTTACAAAAACGATTTCATAGGGAATATTGCGTTTGGCAGCCACTGCATCCAAAGATGGGTAGAGGCGATCAAAAAGTGCTTGAAGGCCGTCTTCCTCGTTGTAGACGGGAATAACTATGGAAAGCTTTGGATTGGCAACTAAATTTGCAGTCATGCCGCAATTTTGCCTGATTCTTGGGGCTAAGCCCAATTAAGCTAGTTTTTACAGTGTTTCTTGAGGATTCCGACTAATCCACTAGCGACGCGGCCAATATCTTCATCTGCCATGCCAGGGAAAAGTGGCAGAGTGAGGATAGAGCGACCAATACGTTCTGCTATCGGCGTATCAGTTGTTTTGTAACCTTGATTTTTATAAAGGGTAAATCCAGTAATCGCGGGGTAGTGCACCCCCGTACCAATTCCCAAATCTTTTAGTTCAGTCATTACTTGGGCGCGATCGCAATTCAATTGCTCCAGTGGTAATACCACCTGAAACATATGCCAATTGCTGTCGGTGAAGTTTTCTACCGGTAGTTCTAATTTGAGATTTTCTAAGCCAGCTGATTTCAACTCTGCGCGGATAAGATCAAAGTATTGACGTGCAAGTGCTGCACGACGTGTTTGATAGGCGGGCAATTGTTTTAACTGCTGAAGTCCAATTACTGCATTGACATCAGTGAGATTATCTTTGCCGCCGAGGACATCCACATCCATTCCATCCATACCTTGACGTGTTAAACCTTGCAGACGAAATTTTTCAGCAAGCTTGGCTTCGGTATCATTATTCAACACTAGGCAGCCGCCTTCTACAGTGGTGAGATTCTTGTTTGCCTGGAAACTAAAACTCACTAGATCTCCAAAGCTACCAATCTTCTTACCCTTCCATTGCGAGCCAAAAGCTTGCGCGGCATCTTCGATCACGCGCAGATTATGTTGTTTAGCCAACGAGTAGAGTTGGTCCATATTCACCGGTAAACCAGCAAGATAGACGGGCATGATTGCTCGTGTTTTTGGTGTGATTGCTGCTACAACTTTATCAAGATCAATATTACGTGTAACAGGATCAACGTCTACAAAGACGGGTTTAGCACCAACACTTAAAACTACATTGGAAGTAGCTACCCAAGAAATTGGCGTAGTAATTACTTCATCACCAGCACCAATACCAGCAACTTGTAGTGCAATCTTCATGGTTGCTGTGCCGTTGGCAAAGCAGCGTACTGGACGACCGCCAAAGTAGGCGCTTAAGGCAGCTTCAAATTCAGCTAATTTAGGTCCTGAAGTTACCCAGCCAGAGCGCAACACCTGCGCAACAGCATCAATGGTTTCTTGATTAAAGCTGGGGCGTGTGAAGGGGATAAAGTCTGACATGATGTCCTATATTACCGCGTCACATTCGATGTGTCCGGATGTTTAACAATCACTCTACGGGAATCGCGATCAACTTCTTGCATGGGTAAATTTAATTCTTGGAGTGCAACATACTGTTCTGGGACCATTAAGGCATATGCAGTTGAGTCTTCTTTCCAGCGCGCAATGAATGCGTCTAAGGTCGGCATCCAAAGCTCAGGCTCTCGATTAACGCCAAACGCAAGTTCATCCGGTGATTCAACCATGATCATCGTTCTACCAAGGTAAAACGGCACAGTGTGATCTAAAAGGCGAACAGAATAGAAATTCACTTTTTCTGGAATGGATGATTTCACTCGGTTGACAAGGTCAATACCAGAAACTGCGCGACCCAAAGTCTCATGGCCTGTTCCGGCAATGATGGCACAGAGAAAAAATCCACAAGCAAAACTCACGATACTTTGAATGCCGTTGCGCTTGCTTTGCCATGCTGCAAATGCACTGAAGGTAATCAGCGCGATTAAAGCGGCTATTACCCAATAGGTGTATTGGGCATAAGCTTCAATTTCATCGGGCCTTGCTTGCTTACTAATATCCGATAGAAAGAAAAATCCAATACAACCCAAGATTGCAAATCCGATAGTTTGTAATTTCCAGGGAAGCCCCATGGAATTGGTATGCGCTAATAGTTGATCGAGGCGATTACCAATTAATAATGCGAGCGCTGGGAAAATGGGGATGATGTAGCCTGGCAACTTAGAGCGTGAAACACTAAAGAAAGCAAAGATCACTAAAAACCAACACACTAATAACCAGCCACTAGAGAACTCGCGACGACGCTCGCCCCATGCTTGGACAATCGAACCAGGGATTTGTAAAACCCAAGGAAGTAAGCCAATTAAAAGTAATGGAACGAAGTAATAGATTGGGCCTGTTCTACTATGAGCATCTTGAGTAAAGCGTTGTAGATGCTCATGAATAAAGAAAAACTCTAAAAATTCAGGGTTGCGCTGTGCAACTAAAATAAACCACGGTGCAGTAATTGTCAGAAACAAAATCGTACCGCTAAATAAGCGTAAGCGTGCCCAGATTTTCCAATCCCAAGTACTGATAGAGTAAGCAATAAAGACCATAGCCGGTATGGCGGCGCCAATCACTCCTTTAGAGAGTGTTGCAAGAGCCATAAAGATCCAACAAGCCCACATCCAATTACGACGACTAGATGTGTTATTCGCAGTTTGTGCGAGTAATAAGCTGCAGAGTGCTGCAACTAAAAATGCAGATAGGCCCATATCAAGAGAATTAAAGTGGCCGCTAATGACCCACATTGGACTGGATGCGAGCACGACTGCTGCTAACCATCCTGCTCTTGCACTGTAGATACGAGCTCCAGTAAAGCCAATGAATAGAATAGTTAGAAAGCCAGTAAGGGCAGTCCACAAACGTGCTTGCCAATCGCCGATACCAAATACTTGAAATGCTGCTGCAGTTGCCCAAGCTTGGAGTGGTGGTTTTTCAAAATATTTGTAGCCGTTGTAACGTGGTGTAACCCAATCACCGGTGACTAACATCTCTCTGGCGATTTCTGCATAACGTCCCTCATCGGATGGAATCAGGTGGCGATAGTTCAGCGTGCTAAACCACAGCAAGGCGTAAATGATGAGCAGCAATAAAATTTTGCCGGGATGTAAGGCTGAGGATTGTCGAATTTGTCCAAACTGCATTAGCTTGGCTCCACGAGTAAGGCCAGCAGAACTTGACGTCCTTCACCCACCAAAATGTTGTAGGTACGGCAGGCCGCTTGAGAATCCATGATTTCAAAGCCAATTTTGGCCAAAATCAGAGATTTGAGGAGTTCTGGCTTAGGAAAGCGTTGTTTATTGCCAGTTCCAATCAGAATTAATTCAGGCTTGAGATCAACCATTTGGGCGAAATGGGATGCCTCTAGGCCTTCAAATGACTGAACTGGCCACTCAGAAATTGCCCCATCAGAGCTCAATAAGACAGCATGGGCATATGGGGTCTGGTTGATCTCGACATAGCCATCTCCATAGCCGGTGATCGTATTGGCTCCAGAATGGGGGTCAGATTGAAGCTTCAAGTGGACTCTCTGTCATAATTATGTGGATTATAGCTAGCTGTTTTTTCCAAGATTTCAAGAACTTACCCTTTAATTTATT
>CANFRA010000046.1 GCA_947449305.1 Burkholderiaceae bacterium | reverse complement strand
GTCGCGAAGGATGTATTGATACTGCTCAGCAGCACCCGTCATTTTGTTTTGGCGACCCATTGCAAGTATTTGCGTAAAACCAACATAAAAGAACAAACCTTCCATTACGCAAGCAAAAACAATCAGCGAGCGAAGTAATTTTTGGTCAGTTTCTAATGTGCCAGTCTTGAAATTTGGGTCAGTTAATACGTCAATATAAGGAATTAAGAACTGGTCTTTGGCACGAATTGACTCAATTTCGTTATACGCATTGAAGATTTCTGACTGATCTAGACCCAAAGATTCCACAATATATTGGTAGGCATGGGTATGAATTGCCTCTTCAAAAGCCTGACGCAATAGGTATTGGCGGCATTCTGGAGCGGTAATGTGACGATAAGTACCCAAAACAATGTTGTTGGCGGCCAAAGAATCGGCGGTCGTAAAGAAACCAAGATTGCGCTTAATAATGCGACGCTCATCTTCAGTCAGACCATTTGGGTCTTTCCAAAGCGCGATATCACGGTTCATATTGATCTCTTGTGGCATCCAATGATTTGCACAACCAGCTAAATACTTCTCCCAAGCCCATTTGTACTTGAAAGGGACAAGCTGGTTTACGTCAGTCTTGGCATTAATCACACGCTTATCAGCGGCGTTTACACGCAAGGCTGCACCACTAGATAAATTGGCAGCCTCTACTGCTGCAGGTGCAACAGTTTGCGGCGCCATCGCCACTTGGTCTGGCTGTGGACGTTGTGGCTCCACTGCAACCGGCTGCGGTGCAAGGCCAGCTTTCGCTAGCGCTGGAGCAACTTCCTCTTCCCAATTCAACATAACTCTCTCCTTAATTCTTATCTTTCTGACCAATAAGCGAATTGCTTATTGGCATGCTTCACATTCTTCAAAGCCAGCATCGCCAGGACGCATTGTGCAAACTGGGCCATCCGCCTCAACTGCACCACCAGCACCTGCTGCCGCAGCTGCATCTGTACCGTTTACACCACCACCGCTAGAAACAGAGTTCAATTGGCTGCTAGAAACGGTTGATTTCTCAACGTGGGTTGCAGCCATAGTACGGAGGTAATAGGTCGTTTTCAAGCCACGCAACCAAGCCAACTTGTAGGTGTCATCCAATTTTTTGCCAGATGCCCCGCCCATGTAGATGTTCAATGACTGAGCTTGGTCAATCCACTTCTGACGACGAGAAGCCGCCTCAACTAACCAGCTTGGTTCAACTTCAAAGGCAGTTGCGTACAAATCACGCAAGTCTTGTGGAATGCGATCAATCTTAGACAAAGTGCCATCAAAGTACTTGAGATCAGCAATCATGACTTCATCCCAAAGGCCGCGATCCTTCAAATCACGTACTAAGTACTCATTTACGACCGTGAACTCACCTGAAAGGTTCGATTTCACGAACAAGTTCTGGAAAGTAGGCTCGATACAAGCAGAAACACCAATGATGTTAGAAATCGTTGCTGTTGGCGCAATCGCTACGCAATTGGAGTTACGCATGCCGTGCTGCTTAATACGAGCACGTAAACCACTCCAATCCATCGTAGAGGAGTTATCCACCTCTACATAGCCACCACGTTGCTCGGCCAACAGCGCCACTGAGTCTTGTGGGAGGATGCCGCGATCCCATAAGGAACCTTTATAAGTACTATAGACGCCACGCTCTTCAGCCAATTCGCATGAAGCTTGATAAGCGTAGTAGCAAACTGCTTCCATAGAAGAGTCCGCAAACTTCACAGCCTCATCGCTAGCGTAAGGAATACGTTGCATATGCAAGCAGTCCTGGAAGCCCATGATGCCCATACCGACTGGACGGTGCTTCAAATTGGAATTACGCGCTTTAGCAACTGCGTAGTAGTTGATATCGATCACGTTATCAAGCATGCGCATCGCAGTACGCACAGTTTTTTGGAGTTTCTCGTGATCCAAAATCATCTTGCCGTTGGCATCGGTCGTCATATGAGCGGTTAAGTTCACAGAGCCCAAGTTACATACAGCAATCTCGGTCTCGTTTGTGTTCAGAGTAATCTCTGTGCACAAGTTAGAGGAGTGAACCACACCAACGTGCTGCTGTGGGCTACGAATATTGCAAGGATCTTTGAAAGTGATCCATGGGTGGCCTGTTTCAAACAACATGCCAAGCATCTTGCGCCATAACTGCTGCGCAGGGATTCTACGGAATGGCTTTAACTCACCACGATCTGCTTTTTGCTCATAGGCAACATAAGCTTCTTCAAAGGCTTTACCAAACTTGTCATGCAAGTCAGGAGTATTGGATGGTGAGAACAAAGTCCAATCACCATTTTCCATAACGCGCTTCATGAATAAGTCAGGAATCCAGTTCGAAGTATTCATGTCATGCGTACGGCGACGATCGTCACCAGTGTTCTTGCGCAACTCTAAGAACTCTTCGATATCTAAGTGCCATGTTTCTAAGTAGGCGCAAACTGCACCCTTACGCTTACCACCTTGGTTAACAGCAACCGCAGTGTCATTCACCACCTTTAAGAATGGCACAACACCTTGTGATTTACCGTTAGTACCTTTGATGTGGCTTCCTAAAGCGCGCACATTAGTCCAGTCATTACCCAAACCACCTGCAAACTTGGACAGCAAAGCATTTTCTTTCAAAGCTTCGTAGATGCCATCAAGGTCATCATCCACTGTAGTCAAGTAGCAGCTAGAAAGCTGTGGTCGGGTTGTTGCTGAATTAAATAGAGTTGGTGTGCTGGACATGAAATCAAATGTAGAGAGAATTTCATAGAACTCAATCGCACGACGCTCACGATCCATCTCATTTAAGGCTAAGCCCATTGCAACACGCATAAAGAATGCTTGTGGCATTTCAATACGACGCTCTTCAATGTGCAAGAAATAGCGGTCATACAAAGTTTGCAGGCCAAGGTAATTGAACTGCAAGTCACGACTGGCATTCAAGGAAGCGGCCAAACGTGGCAAATCAAACTCACGCATCCGTGGATCTAACAACTCCGCAGAAATACCTTCATTGATGTACTTAGCAAAGTATGTGCCGTACTCAGCCTGTGTATCACCTTGCAATACTTCCTTGCCAAAAATCTCTTTACGAATAACGTGCATCAAGATACGAGCTGTCACCTGACTGTATGCAGGATCCTTCTCAATCAGAGTACGGGAAGCCAAGATAGCAGAGTCATACACTTGTGCCATTGGCACGCCATCGTACAAATTCTTAATTGTTTCTGTGATGATTGGGCTTGCATCAATTTGATTGCCTAGGCCTTCGCAAGCGGCTTCAATCACAGTGCGCAAAGCAGCCATATCGAGCCACTTCTCTTGACCATCGTCGGTCACCTTAATGCCAGTCTCACTAGCCTGGTTTGCTACTTGTGTATCTTGAGAAGCTTCTTGCTGAGCTGCACGCTCTTGATTACGCTTTTCGCGATAGAGAACATAGGCACGGGCAACATTGTGCTCACCACTACGCATCAAGGCCAACTCAACTTGATCTTGAATATCTTCAATATGAAAAGTGCCGCCGTTTGGACGGCTACGCAATAAAGCGCGCACTACAGAGTGGGTGAGCTGCTCAACTTGTTCGCGTACACGTGCAGATGCGGCACCTTGGCCGCCATTGACTGCCAAAAATGCTTTAGTTACTGCAATAGCGATTTTGGATGGCTCGAATGCAACAACAGAACCATTACGACGAATGATTTTGTAATCGGACAACTGGGTTGCCTGGCTGCCGCCAACACCACCAGCTACAAAGCCGGCAGAAGGAGTTTGGTTAATGACTCCCGCAGGACCCATTCCTGGATTATTAGCTCCAGTTGCTTGGCCTGCTGTCTGAGGATTGGCGTATGTCATGTTGCTCCTGCTTATATATATAGTTATTTGGACAAAATATCGTTAAAAAACAATGGGGTATTGCTGTATTCAAAACACTACATCTAGTGTTTTGAAGCGCATTGGGTACTAAGTATAGGGAAATATTTAGTTTTTGGTAAGTTTTTTCTGACCCTTATTTATCAGTATTTTTACTAAGTTTTACAGTAATTTAGGGGTCATTTTGGTGCGGATTTTCTAGCCCTTTTTAGGTAAAGGCTAAAAAAGTAAGCGTATGCTCACATACAAAGATTTAGTCTAGCGAGAAACCAATCCGTACGGTATTTTTTCCTGCGAAATACCTGTCTCTTTTTGGAACTTTTCCCAATCAAAACATTTTCCGGGATCCGTTTTTCGATCTGGGGCGATATCGCTATGCCCTGCAAATTGCAAATTTGGATAAGTCAGCTGTAATTTCTGAACAAGCTTTGCTAGTGATTTGTATTGAACATCCTCAAATGGCGTATCGCCATCACCCTCCAGCTCAACACCAATTGAAAAATCATTACATCTTTCTCTACCCATAAAATTCGATGCGCCAGCATGCCACGCCCTATCTTGAGTCGAAACAAATTGGATTAATTCTCCTGTTCGCGCAATCAAGAAATGACTGGAAACTTTTTGGTTTGCGATCTCAGAAAAATAGGGATGAGCATTTACGTCTAACGTATTTTGAAAAAAACTCACGATGTTGTGGCTAGATGCCTGACTTTTAAATTCACCGGGCGGCAAGCTAATGTGATGAATCACCAGTAAATCGGGCTTTACTTCATCTGGCCTTGTATCTTTGTTTGGTGAGACGCGCCAAGCTGCAGCACCAATCCATCCTTGTTCGTCTAGAGAATTACGATGCTCCTTTGAACAATAAAAACGATTTTCATCAGTAATGGCGTCAGTTTTCGGCAGATGTACTTTGCAATATTGACACTGCACCATTACCTCAGGCTCCCTCAGGGTCTGACCCTTGCTGGGGCTGGGATTAGTTGATTTACTCCGACCAAATTTCGCCTGCTTTTTTCCCTTAAGCCAAAAATATAAAAGGCCTGCTCCAGCAAACAGTAAAAGCCACTTAAGCAAGGGTCATGCTCTCTGGAGAACCACTTCCAATACAAAGCGGCTGCCAACATAGGCGAGTAGTAAAACAACATAAGCACTCAATACCCAACGAATTGCCGCCCAACCTCGCAAACCAACCCACCAACGCGCTATCAGTAAACCAGCAAACAAGATCCAGGAGACAAGCGCAAAAATAGTTTTGTGGTCAAACACAAAAGGCTTGCCAAATAAAACTTGCGAAAAGAATAGGCCAGAAAAAATAGTCATTGTTAGGAGTGCAAAGCCAACATACAGCAAATTAAATAGCAGGCCTTCCATCATCATGAGTGGCGGCAAATCCTCTAACCAATGAGACAGGCGACCATTGGGAACAATTGCTAATTGACGATGCAAGGCGCGGTCATAAACACTCATCAACATTGCCTGCATCGCCGCTAGGCTTAAGAGGCCTACTGAAATGGTTGCCACAATGAAGTGCGCCTTAAACCAAGGATCCGAAACAGCCACAGGTGAAATTAATACCCCTGGGAAAAAAATCGGCAGCAAAGAGCAAGCCAAGGCAAATAATATGGACATCCAAAGCAAGCTAGCGATTGGCAAAAACCAGGATTGGAACCAATAAAATGCTAAACCTACCCAAGCAATCAAGGATAAGTCCTGAGCAAACCCAAAAATGAAGCCTTGGGGTGTAAAGACGGAGTCGTGCAACTCAATGCCATGAAGTATCAAAATCACAAAAATACAGGCTTGCATTAGCCCAGCTGAGAGGGGGGATTCCTTGCCAGCCCTAGCTCTCTGGCTCAAAAAGAGCAGCAAAAGTAAATAAAGGACTGGGGGGAGCCAGCCGAAACTTGAGTAACCTAAAATATCCATATGGAAAGTCTAATCGATAAATGCTAGAGAATCTCACCGATCGCCTATCACGCGTTGTTAAAACAATGCGGGGCCAGGCACGCCTCACTGAAGCCAACACCGCTGAAATGCTGCGGGAGATCCGCCTAGCCTTATTGGAGGCTGACGTAGCGCTACCAGTAGTGAAGTCTTTGCTGGAACAAATTAAGTTTAAAGCCCTTGGCGAGGAAGTGGTTGGTAGCCTAAGTCCAGGCCAAGCTCTGGTTGGCGTAGTCCAGCGTGAACTGACCCAAGTAATGATGGGCGATACCGATCAAAGTGGCGAACTCAATCTAGCCACTCAGCCGCCAGCAGTGATTTTGATGGCAGGCTTACAGGGTGCCGGTAAAACTACTTCAGTTGGCAAGCTAGCCAAATGGCTCCAGGAAAAGAAAAAGAAAAAAGTGTTGACGGTATCTTGTGACGTCTACCGCCCCGCTGCTATCGAACAGTTGGAAACAGTTACCAAACAAGTCGGCGCAGAATTTTTTCCCAGCAATATTAATCAAAAACCAAATGACATTGCTACTGCCGCCCTTGATTGGGCGCGCCGTCATTATTTTGATGTGGTGTTGGTTGATACCGCAGGTCGCCTGGGTATTGACGAAGTACTCATGCAAGAAATTAAAACTTTGCATGCAAGCCTAAACCCAATCGAAACACTATTTGTAGTTGATGCCATGCTCGGTCAAGATGCCGTCAATACTGCCAAAGCCTTCCATGAAGCACTTCCATTGACTGGGGTCATTCTCACTAAGCTTGATGGCGACTCCCGCGGTGGTGCCGCTCTTTCTGTGCGCCAAGTGACTGGCGTGCCACTCAAATTTATTGGTGTGGCTGAAAAAATGGATGGGCTTGAAGCTTTTGATGCACAGCGTATGGCCAATCGTATTTTGGGTATGGGCGATATTCTGGCTCTGGTTGAACAAGCGCAACAACATGTTGCTGTTGCCAAAGCCGAGAAGTTGGCAACGAAGATCTCTAAAGGTGGATTTGATTTAGGAGATTTCCGTGATCAACTCATGCAAATGCAAAAGATGGGCGGCATGGCGAGTCTGATGGATAAATTGCCTAGTCAGGTTGCTCAAGCAGCCTCTAAAACAAATCTTAGTAATGCAGATAAGCAAACTACCCGTATGCGCGGCATTATCGATAGCATGACACCGCGTGAACGCAGTAAGCCTGAGCTACTCAAAGCCAGCCGCAAACGGCGTATTGCCGCAGGTGCTGGCGTAGAGGTACAAGAAGTCAATCGCTTGCTTGCTCAATTTGAGCAAATGCAAACCATGATGAAGCAATTCAAAGGCGGAAAGATGGCGCGCACCATGGCATCCATGGCTGCAAAAGGAGCCGCCAAAGGGATTGGCGGACTCTTTAAAAAATAAACTAAATCAGTAGTGCGAAGAGCTTAATGAATTGAGTTCTTCGCAGATTGAACAGCGGCAATCACTTTTGCTTTGATATCGGCTAGCGGAATATTTTGGGACTCTGTATCTGTTCGGCCTTTAAATTCCACCTCAGCATTGACTAAACCGCGATCGCCAATCACTACGCGAAATGGTGCACCAATCAGCTCCCAATCAGCAAACATCGCGCCTGGACGCTCATTACGATCATCCAAAATCACATCGATACCAGCAGCAAGTAATTCATCATGCAATTGATCACAAGCTACCTTTACAGCCTCTGACTTGTCGTAAGCCATCGGGCAAATGACAACCTCAAATGGCGCCATGGAGATTGGCCAAATAATGCCACGCTCATCATGGCCTTGTTCGATAGCTGCGCCCAACAAACGCGTCACGCCAATGCCGTAACAACCCATCACCATTGGCTGTGCCTTACCTTGTTGGTCAAGATAAGTACAGCCCATTGCTTCTGAATAACGTGTGCCCAATTGGAATACGTGGCCCACTTCAATGCCACGGCAAATATCTACAACGCCTTTACCATCTGGAGAGGGGTCACCAATCACAGCATTGCGAATATCGAGCACTAGAGGCTCAGGTAAATCACGGCCCCAGTTCACTCCTGTTAAATGGTGGCCAGCATCATTGGCACCACAAACAAAATCAGACATATTGGCTACAGTTCGATCTGCCACTACAGTGACGTCGGCACTTACTCCAACTGGCCCTAGATAACCGGCGGGTGCATTACAAGCTTGCTTGATTTCTACTTCAGTAGCAAAACGAGATTCAGCCATACCAGGCACTTTGCTTGCTTTGACTTCATTTAAATCATGGTCACCGCGCACCAACAACATGAAAAGTTTTGCAGGACCTTTTTCCTGATCAACCGCAAACAGTAGGGACTTCACGGTCTTCTCAAGAGGAATATTCAAAAACTTCGCAACATCTGCACAATTGGTTTTATCTGGCGTTGGCACCTTAGTCATCGTGTCTACTGCAGCAGCTCTTGCTGCTAACAATGCAAGTGATTCGGCTGCCTCTAAATTAGCTGCGTAATCTGAGCTTGGGCAATACACAATGGCATCTTCACCAGTATCTGCAATCACATGAAACTCTTGGCTACCGGATCCACCAATGGCTCCGTTATCAGCTGTAACTGCCCGGAACTTCAAACCCATCCGCTGAAAGATACGGGTGTAGGCATCAAACATGATTTGATAAGACTTCTTTAATCCTTGCGCATCACGGTCGAATGAGTAGGCATCTTTCATGCTGAACTCACGACCACGCATGATGCCAAAACGGGGGCGACGCTCATCACGGAATTTTGTTTGGATCTGATAGAAGTTGACTGGCAACTGTTTATAACTCTTAATCTCGTTGCGAGCTAAATCGGTAATTACTTCTTCAGAAGTCGGCTGAATTAAAAAGTCTCTATCGTGACGATCTTTAATGCGTAGTAATTCAGGACCCATCTTTTCCCAACGACCCGTCTCTTGCCATAGCTCAGCAGGCTGGATCATCGGCATCAGTAATTCAATTGCACCGGCGCGATTCATTTCTTCGCGAATAATATTTTCGACCTTACGAATCACCTTCAAACCGAACGGCAAATAGTTATAAATGCCAGCACTAAGTTTGCGAATTAAACCTGCCCGCACCATGAGTTTGTGCGAAACCACCTCTGCGTCAGAGGGCGCTTCTTTTAGCGTGGCGAGAAATGATTGTGATGCTTTCATGAATGGATATAATCAAATCATTGATTTTAAAGGATTTGAGGCACGATCATGCTTGACCGAGAAGGGTATCGTCCCAATGTCGGCATTGTCCTCCTGAATGGCCATAATGAGGTTTTCTGGGGAAAACGCGTTGGGCAGCATTCGTGGCAGTTCCCGCAGGGCGGGATTCAACATGGCGAAAGCCCCGAGCAGGCCATGTACCGCGAATTGCATGAGGAAGTTGGCTTGCTGCCGGAGCATGTCCAAATTATTGGGCGAACTAGGGATTGGCTTCGTTATGACGTCCCTGAGGAATACTTGCGCCGTCAACATGCCACTCGTGTCCACCGTACTGCCTATCGGGGCCAAAAACAAATTTGGTTCCTTTTGCGCCTAGTAGGCCTAGACAGCGATATTCAACTTCGCGCCTCAGATCACCCAGAATTTGATGCCTGGCGCTGGGTCCCCTTCTGGATTCAATTAGATGGAGTGATTGATTTCAAGCGCGAAGTTTATGAACTAGCCCTTTCAGAGCTGGCTCGCTACCTTTCACGGGGGTTGAGAATGCAGCAACTTGCCTGGGGAACACCACTCGATCTCATTCAGTCCTTTTACGCTGATCATGAGGATCAACACAAACCACCTAGCAAATCGGATAAAGAAAAATGAATGCTACTTTACGCAAAATCAGTGCCTATGTGACTAGCATTTCAATCGGGGGACTCTTAGTAGCTTGTGCAGGTGACCCAATACAAAGTGGTTTAGATCCATTTGCTCCGATGGTATTTAAAGAGGGCACAACTACTATGCCTTTAAATCCGCCCAATAAATCTTCCCTGCAGCCTTTTTATGTTACTAACACCACCATTTTCAAGTTTGCAGTTGATACAAACTCTATTGAGATCGGAAAAGATGGTGTTACACGCTATACGGTTGTGATTACCAATCCTAGTGGTGGGGAACAGGTTCAATATGAAGGCATTCGATGTGACTCTTATCAGTGGCGCCTATATGCAACATTCGATAACAAAAAGTGGAATGAAAATCCCCTTGGGTCATGGGCTACCATCAAATCTAATATCCCAAATCGCTATCAAGCTGCTTTGGCACAAGGCGCATTCTGCAACTTCACTAGCCAAGAGAAAAGTATGACTGCCATTATGAAAGCGCTAAATCCTAGCATTTTCACTGGCGGTACGAATCCTACTAGTAACTCATTTGGGCTAATTACTGATTAGCTGTTCGGAGCAGAGGATAAATGTGTACCAATTTTCTCGCCTTCTAAAAGGCGAGTGAGTACATTAGGCTCGCGCCCAGAAGCAATCACGGTGGACGCTCCCATTTGAGCAGCGATCTTGGCAGCTAACACTTTAGTTAACATCCCACCTTTACTCAGCTCACTGGCGGCACCCCCAGCCATTTTCTCCAGAGCAGGATCGCCTGCAATAGCATCACTTAATAAGCTAGCATCAGCATGCTGACGAGGATCAGCAGTATATAAACCGCCTTGATCAGTCAAAATTACTAACAAGTCGGCATGAATCAAATTACTTACCAAGGCCGCAAGACTGTCATTATCACCAAACTTAATTTCATCAGTAACTACTGTGTCATTCTCATTAATGATTGGAACGACGCCCAACTTTAATAAAGTTTCTAATGTTGCCTTCGCATTCGCATTGCGCTCTGAATTTGCCAAATCTGCATTAGTCAACAAAATCTGTGCACTGCGTAAATTAAAGCGCGCAAAACAAGACTCATAAACTTGCACTAAACCCATTTGCCCAATTGCAGCTGCCGCCTGAAGTTGGTGAATTTCTTGTGGACGCTTAGTCCACCCTAAACGCTGCATGCCTTCAGCAATGGCTCCTGAGCTCACCATTAATACTTCATGGCCAGAATTCAATAGAGCTGCTATTTGCTCAGCCCACATGCCAATCGCAGCATGGTCTAGACCCTCACCGTTATTGGTGACAAGACTAGAGCCTACTTTGACAACAATGCGTTTAGTGTTTTTGGCGTTCATAACAACTAGTCAATTTAAATGAATACTTTAATCGGGTCTTTTATCTTCTAACTGATCTTTATAACGGGGATCTTGGGCACGCTCATCTTGCTCATCGCGATCACGACGTATCGAATCTAAGTAATCCTGCAAAGCGTAGCAAAGCTTATCGCAACCAAGGCCAGTCAAAGCAGAGATCTCAAACATGGGACCTTTCCACTTAAACTTTTTCACAAAGTCTGAAACCACTTTTTGACGATCCTCTTCGGGAATCATATCTACTTTATTCAATACCAACCAACGTGGCTTCTCAACTAAAGCCTCGTCGTACTTACGCAACTCATTGACAATTGCATTGGCATCGGCCACAGGATCGACATTCTCATCAAAAGGTGCAATATCCACCAAGTGCAATAGCACCCCTGTTCGTTGTAGGTGACGCAAGAAGCGATGACCCAAGCCAGCACCTTCGGCAGCGCCCTCAATCAAACCTGGAATATCGGCAATCACAAAACTACGCTCACTACCTACACGAACTACACCTAAATTAGGATGTAAGGTAGTAAATGGATAGTCAGCAATCTTTGGTCTCGCATTTGATACCGCAGTAATCAGAGTTGACTTACCAGCATTAGGCATGCCCAGTAAACCAACATCGGCCAATACCTTTAACTCTAGCTTTAACTTACGGCGCTCACCAGGCTTGCCATTGGTCTTTTGACGTGGTGCTCTATTGGTACTGCTCTTAAAGTGAATATTGCCCCATCCACCAACGCCACCTTGTGCCAAGCAAAGGCGCTCACCATGCGTGGTTAAGTCAGCAATCGGTTCGCCAGTTTCATAATCAGCAATGATCGTACCTACTGGCATGCGTAATTCAATATCATCGCCTGCGCGACCATAGCAATCAGCACCACGACCAGGTTCACCATTTTTTGCAGTATGTGTTTTAGCGTAGCGGTAATCAATTAAGGTATTAATATTGCGATCGGCTATAGCCCATACACTTCCGCCCTTACCGCCATCACCGCCGTCAGGCCCACCAAATTCAATGAACTTTTCACGGCGCATAGAAGCACTCCCGGCGCCACCTTGGCCGGCTATAACTTCAATACGCGCTTCGTCTATAAATTTCATGAATAAAAAAGGCCTCGCTTAGCGAGGCCTGTTCCTAACAGTTAAATTCGGAATAAATCTGAATCAAACGGATCTCAGTCAGGCGCCTTATGAACGAGGCAAGACTGAAACTTGGGCCTTCTTCAGAGCACCCTTAACGCCGAATTGCACTTGACCGTCAATT
>CANFRA010000045.1 GCA_947449305.1 Burkholderiaceae bacterium | reverse complement strand
GCGCTTATGTGGAGTGCGCGTACTCCGATTCGCAGTTGGCTTTGGTAAGCCAATATTTACTTATGTTGCGAACAATAAAACAGAGTGGGTGATCGCCTCCATTCCTCTGGGCGGTTACGTGAAGTTGCTTGATGGCCGCGATAGTCAGCAAACGATTGCTATCACAGACGAGCCGGAGGCTTTTGATCACAAACCACTGTGGCAGCGCTCCCTCATTGTTGCGGCCGGTCCATTCGCCAACTTTTTCTTAGCAGTCGTTTTGTTCGCTGTGATTTACGTTTCTGGTGCACCACAATTGCCGGCGATTTTAAAGGCCCCACCTGAAAATTCAGTGGCCGCTAAACTGGGTGTTGAAGAAGGGGATCGCGTGATTGGTTGGCAGACGTTACCCAATTCAAATTCAGCGCCCCTTTCTGGTGAATTCGAACCTGTTCTCAGTTGGAATGCTTTGCGCTGGACTCTTTTAGATGCCCTTACTGGTGAGACTGGATTTTCCTTAGAAATGCAGACTCCTTCGGGTAGTCGCTATATCAAAACCTTTTTAGCTAAGGACTTACCTCAACTCAGCCCTCAAACTGATCCCCTGTTTGCCCTTGGCATTTTGCCTAAGTCGGTACCCCTAGCGGATTGGGGAGAGTTAAAGTTGGGCCCCCTTGATGCCATGGGATTTGCTGCCGAGAGGGTTTGGTTGGTTACCAAGGTCTCCGTAAGGTTAATGGCTGGAATCTTTACCGGTAATACCTCCCTAAAACAGCTTGGAGGCCCCTTGAGTATTGCGGATATGGCAGGTAAGTCTGCCCAGGTAGGCTGGCAGCCATTTTTTGCATTTTTAGCACTTATAAGTATTAGTATTGGCCTCTTGAATTTGCTCCCTTTTCCAATGCTAGATGGGGGGCAGCTCCTGTATGATGCATGGGAGTTGGTCGCTGGTAAGCGGATATCGATTTCGATGCAAGAACAGTTCCAGAAGGTGGGCTTTCTACTATTGATTTCCTTGTCTCTTCTGGCCTTATTTAACGATTTACAACGCTACCTTTCGCCTTGAATTTTCTGACCTCGCCTTTGCGTATTTCTATCCGACTTATTGCTCAGCTTTTGTTGGTGCTTACTGCTGCGCTCAGTTTGAATATTCATGCAGCTGAATCTTTTGTTGTTAAAGATATTCGTATTGAGGGTTTGCAGCGCGTAGAGCCAGGTACGGTATTTAGTTATCTGCCCGTACAAGTTGGAGATACCTTTACAGAAGAAAAGGGCGCAGAAGCAATTAAGGCTTTGTACAGCACCGGCTTTTTTAGGGATGTGCAAATTCAGGCTCAAGGCACTGTTCTGATTGTGATCGTTGAGGAGCGACCTTCAATTTCTCGTATTGAGTTTACGGGGATGAAAGAGTTCGACCAAGAGATTGTTAGAAAATCTCTAAAAAGTGTAGGGGTTTCCGAAGCCCGTTTTTATGACAAGGCATTAATTGATAAGGCCGAGCAAGAGCTTAAGCGTCAATATGTGAGCAAGGGCATGTACGCGGCAGAGGTTGTAGCTACTGTTACCCCACTTGAGCGCAATCAGGTAGCAATCTATTTCAATATTGATGAAGGTCCGGTTGCCAAAATTCAAGAGATTAACCTTATTGGTAATGAAGCATTTAGTGAGGGCACTCTCAAAAGTGAGATGCAGCTAAAGACAGGTGGATGGCTATCTTGGTATAGCAAAGATAATTTGTACTCGAAGCAAAAGCTGACTGCTGACTTGGAGACGATTCGCTCTTATTACTTGAATCGTGGTTACCTTGAATTTGTTATCGAGTCTACCCAGGTGTCGATTACTCCGGATAAAAAAGGCGTTTACCTCACCATCAGTATTAATGAGGGCAAAAAGTTCACAGTGAAAGATGTGCGTGTAGCTGGCGATACTTTAGGTAAAGAAGCTGAGTTAATGCAATTGATTACTTTGAAGCCCGGCAACACCTTTTCTTCTGCTAAATTGGCGGAAAGCACTAAAGCAATCGCTGAGATATTGGGCTCCTATGGCTATGCGTTTGCAACCATTAATCCTCAGCCAGACGTACGCCGCGATTTAGCAGAGGTTGATCTAACTCTGGTAGTTGATCCTGGACGCAGAATTTATGTTCGCCAAGTTGCAATTTCTGGCAATGCAAGGACACGCGATATTGTTATTCGCCGCGAGATGCGTCAGTTTGAAAGCTCTTGGTTTGATAGCGACAAGATTGATTTATCTAAAAAGCGTTTAGGTCGATTGGGCTACTTTACCGAAACCGATATCACTACCGAAGATGTTCCTGGGTCCCCTGATCAGGTAGATGTAAAAGTAAAGGTTTCTGAAAAACCAACTGGTGCGGTAACCATTGGCGCTGGATTTTCTTCTACAGAAAAATTAATTTTGTCTGCAGGTATCAATCAAGATAATGCATTTGGTACCGGTACAGCAGTTGGATTAAATTTTTCGATGGGTAAAATTAATCAAAACTTAGCTTTATCTAACTATGACCCTTACTTCACTGAAGATGGTATTAGTCGTTATACCGATTTATTCTACCGGTCTTCAAAGCCGCTCTATTATGCTGGCGATACCAGTTATCAAATTAAGTCGGTTGGCTCAAACATAAAGTTTGGTGTTCCATATACCGAGGTGGACCGTGTTTTCTTTGGAACCGGTGTTGAGGCTTATCAGATTCAAACGTCCGTGAATACGCCGCAGCCTTACTTAAATTATGCTCAGAATTATGGTATTGCAGCCCCAGGGTATCCTGGAACCTTGACCACCTATAACATTCCGCTGACTGCAGGTTGGGCTCGCGATGGTCGAGATAGCGCCCTCATTCCATCAACAGGATCACTGCAACAATTATCCGCAGAGGTTGGTACTCCTGCTGGAAATATGACCTTCTATCGTTTATTTGGCCAGTATCAAAAGTACCATTCATTTTCAAAAGGCAACATCTTATCTTTCAATGGTGAGGTTGGTTATGGCGAGGCTTATGGAAATAATCCATTCCCAATTACTAAAAACTACTATGTTGGCGGTATTGGGTCAGTACGTGGATATTCGCCTGGATCACTAGGGCCCCAGTACTACAACACCGTTCTTGGCAGAACTCAGCCAACAGGAGGGCAATCCAAGATTGTAAGTAACGTTGAATACACAGTACCAGTGCCCGGATCGGGCATTGATAAGACTCTGCGTGCATTTACGTTTATAGATGGCGGCAATGCTTTTGGAGAAAATATCAATCTTGTTTTGAGTTATTCTTACGGATTCGGTATATCATGGATTTCACCTTTGGGGCCGCTCAAATTTAGCTATGGTATTCCGTATAAGCCTTATCCAACGGCTAATGTACAGCGTTTACAGTTCCAGGTTGGTACAGCGTTTTAATTGTTTGAGGAAAGTTTTATGAAGTTCTATTATTTTTCAAAATGGATTCAAATCAGTTGTGTTGCTGCAACTGCAACAATTTTTGCCTCACAGGTGTATGCGCAAGATGCTGGTACGCGCGTAGCAGTTGTGAACTCGGAAAAAGTATTTAATGAGTCCAACCTAGCTAAGGCAATGCAAACCCGTTTGCAAAATGAATTCACTAAGCGTCAAAATGATTTGCGTGATAGTGCGCAAAAGATTAAGACTGCAGCTGAAAAGTTAGATCGTGATGCTGCTGTAATGAATGAAGCAGAGCGTATTCGTCGTCAGCGTGAATTAGCAGATCAAGATCGTGAATTGCAACGTAAGCAACGTGAATTTACAGAAGATCTAAATCAGCGGACATTTGAAGAGCGTGCCAAGATCGCTGAAAAAGCAAACTTAGTTCTCAAGCAAATTGCCGAGCAAAGAAAAATTGACGTCATTGTTCAAGAAGCTGCTTATGTTAGCCCTAAGGCCGACGTAACCGATGATGTCATCAAGGCTTTGAATAGTCTCAAGTAAGTTTTATGCCCACCGCCATCGAGCTGGCCGAACAGTTTCAAGCAAGCTTGGTGGGGGCGGCATCCCAAGTGTTTATTGGACTTGCTCCCTTAGAGCGGGCCCAATCAAACCAAATATCTTTCCTATCTAATCCACTGTATCGCCAACAGGCAAGTGATAGTCTTGCAGGTGCACTCATTCTGAGTCAGGCTGATTTAGAGTTTTTGCAAGTGAATCCAGGCACTAACTCATCAAAGCGGGTTTACTTTGTCTCTAAAAATCCCTATGCAACTTTTGCCAGAATGGCGCAGTTTTTTGCTAAAGAGAGCTCACCAACATATGCATCCGGAATACATCCAAGCGCCGCGATAGATTCAACAGCGATTGTTCCGGCTTCATGCCATATTGGACCCTTTGTACAAATTGGTGCCGGCGTAAAGTTAGGCGAGCGCGTATCAATTTTGGGAAATACCTCCATTGCTAGAGATAGCGCTATTGCGAGCGATACACTGATTTACCCTTCAGCTTCAATTTATTACGGCACTCAAATTGGTGAGCGTTGCATTATTCATAGTGGTGCCGTGATTGGCGCAGATGGTTTTGGATTTGCTCCTGACTTTTCTGCAACTGGCGGAGAGTGGGTCAAAATTCCACAAACTGGCAGAGTAGTGATTGGTAACGATGTCGAGATTGGTGCTTCAACCACGATTGATCGTGGCGCCATGAGTGACACTATTATTGGTGCAGGGACTAAGATTGATAATCAAGTGCAAATTGCGCATAACGTCACTGTTGGTGAGTGTTGTGTCATTGCAGGATGCGCCGCTATTTCGGGTAGCACAAAAATTGGCAATTTCTGCATCATTGGAGGCGCCGCGAATTTTGCAGGGCACCTCACCATTGCAGATAGAACCACGGTTTCTGGAAATACCTCCATCATTCGCTCTATTATCGAGCCAGGACAGCATTTTACGGGCGTTTACCCCTCAATGCTCCATAGTGCCTGGGAGAAAAATGCAGCTATCTTGCGTGGCCTAGATAAAATACGTCAACGTTTGCGTTTATTGGATAAGAGCAAGGATTCGGGATCTTAGGATCTGCCAGTAATTCAATTTATATTAACTTTTAAGTAGGTAGCCCATGAGCAAGCCCATTGCGATCGATATCAATAAGATTCTGAAGTTATTACCTCATCGCTATCCATTTTTGCTAGTAGATCGTGTGCTCGAAATCACGCCACGTGAATCTATTACGGCATTAAAGAACGTCACGATGAATGAGCCATTCTTTCAGGGACATTTTCCTGAATTTCCAGTCATGCCAGGAGTGCTCATTATTGAGGCTTTGGCACAAACTGCTGCACTACTGACATTTTCAGAAGAGCGCGCAGAGGATGCAATTTATTATTTCGCCGGAATTGATAATGCGCGCTTTAAAAAGCCAGTTCTGCCAGGTGACCAGCTCATCATGACTGCCAAATTGGAGCGTGGACGTGCTGGTATTTATAAGTTTTCTGTCCAAGCAACGGTAGATGGTGAGATTGCGGCTGAAGCAAATATTACTTGTGCAGTTCGCACGAAGGGTGCGTAATGACTCGGATTCATGCATCCGCTGTAGTTGATAGCAAGGCCGAACTGGCTAACGATGTTGAGATTGGGCCTTATTCTGTTGTCGGCCCCAACGTCAAAATTGGTGGTGGCACTAAGGTAGGCTCACATACGGTGATTGAGGGTTATACGACCATCGGCAAAGAAAATAATTTTGCTCACTTTGTTGCTATTGGTGGTCCGCCTCAGGATATGAAATACCGCGGCGAGCCTACTCAACTCATCATTGGTGATCGTAATACTATTCGTGAGTTCACTACCATTCATACTGGTACAGCACAGGATGAAGGCATTACACGTCTTGGAAACGATAACTGGATCATGTCTTATGTGCATATTGCTCATGATTGCCAAATAGGAAATCACACTATCTTCTCTAGCAATGCCCAAATTGCAGGCCACGTTCACGTTGATGACTGGGCCATTATGGGTGGCATGTCTGGAGTACATCAGTTTGTGCGCATTGGGCAGCATGTCATGTTAGGTGGAGCCTCTGTTTTGGTTCAAGATATTCCACCATTTGTGATTGCAGCTGGTGATAAGGCTAGTCCGCATGGAATTAACGTTGAAGGTCTAAAGCGCCGTGGATTTTCGAGTGAAACGATTTCTGCATTGCGCCAGGCTTACAAAGTGCTCTATAAGGATGGACTGAGTTTTGAGGATGCCAAGGTAGAAATCAAAAAAATGATCACTGTACATGCAGCTGATACTGCTACTGCAGAAAAACTGACTCAGTTTCATGATTTTATTGCCGCCTCCACGCGCGGCATTATTCGGTAAGGCTTACTTTGCCTAAGTTAGCTTGTGTAGCCGGCGAACCCTCTGGTGATTTGCTTGCTGCACCAGTGCTAAGCGCACTAAATCAAATTCCTGATATGGCTGGTCTAGAGATCTATGGCATCGGTGGTCCTCGTATGCAAGCTCAGGGTATGCGTTCCGATTGGCCTATGGAGACCTTGAGTGTTCGAGGTTATGTTGAGGCAATCAAACAGCTTCCTGCTATTTTGAAACTCCGTAAGGAGCTCATCCAAAATCTGACAGGTGAGGGGCGCCCAGATGTGTATTTAGGAGTAGATGCGCCAGACTTTAATTTAGGTGTTGAGCTCCATTTGCGCAAGGCAGGTATCCCTACTTTACATTTAGTTTCTCCATCGATTTGGGCGTGGAGGGCAGGACGTATTAAGAAGATTTCCCAAGCTGTCGAGCGCATGCTGTGCATTTTCCCTTTTGAGACTGAAATCTATGATCGAGCAGGTGTGGCTTCGACTTATGTAGGCCATCCCTTAGCAAGTGAAATTCCACTTGAGCCAAATACAAACCAGGCCCGAGAAAAAATTGCAAAAGAATTCAAACTTTCGAGTAATTTATCCGATAGCATTGTGATTGCAGTATTGCCTGGTAGTCGCAGTTCAGAGATTGAGCTCATCGCCCCAGTATTTTTTGAAACGATGCAGTTGCTGACTGAGAAATTAAAAGGGCAGAAGCTTCAGTTTTTAATTCCGGTAGCTACACCACGATTGCATGTGCCCTTAGAGGCACTTCTCCTTCAGGCTAAAAATCTGAATCCTGATATTCAGATTCAGTTGCTAGATGGTATGGCCGATGAAGTATTGGAGGCTTCAGATGTGGTGTTAATTGCCAGTGGTACTGCCACATTGCAAGCAGCGCTATGGAAAAAACCCATGGTGATTTCTTATAAGGTGCCTTGGTTGACTGCGCAAATCATGAAACGTCAGGGCTACTTGCCCTATGTCGGCTTGCCGAATATTTTATGTGGTGAGTTTGTAGTTCCAGAGCTGTTACAAAATGAGGCTACTGCAGAAAAGTTATCCCAAGCTCTCATTGATTGGTTGAACCATCCCAATAAAGTCGCCGAACTCAAGGCACGGTTTTCTCAAATGCATGAGACCCTCCGTCGTCCGACGGGCCTCTTGGTTGCACAGGCAGTTGCTCAAACTATTACAAATAGTCGCCAGAAAAGAGTTCAGTCGTGAGTCTGATTTGGGTCTGCGGAGTTGATGAGGCTGGGCGCGGGCCCTTGGTTGGGGCGGTCGTGGCGGGAGCGGTAGTGCTGGACCCGAGTAATCCTATCGAAGGCTTAAGAGACTCCAAGAAACTGACTCCTGCACGGCGTGAGTTTCTCTATGAACAAATCATGGAGAAAGCCAAGGCCTGGGGTGTTGGCCAAGCTAGCCCCGCAGAGATAGATGAGATTAATATTTTGCAAGCTACGATGTTAGCGATGAAGCGGGCGATCGAGGATTTAACGGTACGATTAGGCGCTTGGCCAGATAAAGCACTCATTGATGGTAATCGTTGTCCTGAGTTGCCGATATCTGCTGAGGCAATCATTAAAGGGGATGCTAAAGAGCCGGCGATTTCAGCGGCATCCATCATTGCTAAAGTAACGCGCGATCGCCAGATGCAAGCATTAGATAGGCTTCATCCGCAGTATGGATTTGCGCAGCATATGGGCTACCCAACCGAAGCGCACTTTGCCGCTCTCAAAGAATTTGGTGCATGCAATGAGCATCGCAGAAGTTTTTCTCCTGTGCGAAAAGTTCTTGAAGGTGTTGTAAGTTAGCAATGAACTTCGAGATCATTACCTCTAAAGAAAATCCTCTGTTTAAAGAGATACGCCTTTTGCAGGCGACTGGCTCAAAAGGTCAGAAGGCAAGGCTAGCTAGTGGTCAGGCCTTATTGGAAGGCATTCATCTCGTGCAAACCTGGGTGGGGGATCCTGCCTTAAGGACCTTATTGACTTCAGAGCTTGGCCTTCAGAATGCAGAAATCTCACAGGCGGTATATGAGCATATAGAAATCTGTCCTGATACCAAGGTTTATCAACTTGACAGCGCCTTGTGGGATTTACTCACTGAGTTAGTGAATGCACCACATATTGCGGGTCTGCTCGATCTTCCAAAATCTTGCTTAACTCCGCCACAATTGATCGCTACTCTTGCTGGTGATGTACTGATCCTAGATCGTATTCAAGATGCAGGGAATGTCGGTTCTATCTTGCGAACAGCTGCTGCTGCAGGGTTCACCCAGGTCATTGCTACAACGGGTTGTGCACACTTATGGTCTAGCAAGGTATTGCGCGCCGGCATGGGCTCACACCGCCTATTAGATTTATATGAAGGTTGGTCAAATCAGCAAGTACTTAGTGCAGTGACGGCCCCAATGCTGGCTGCTACTGCAGATGCTGAGTGTGAAATCTACTCACTTCAACAAAAGCTTCAGCATCCTGTTGCCTGGATCATGGGCAATGAAGGGCAGGGAGTCTCTGAAGATCTTCTAGCTCAAGCCCAAGGAATATCGATCCCGATTGATGCCAGAGTGGAGTCATTGAATGTCTCCACTGCAGCAGCAGTATGCCTCTTTGAAACGCTTCGCATCAGGCGTAGTTAAACTAAAAATTAGCCCAGAATCGTTTTATCCGATTTCATCGCCTGTAATACAGTAGTCGCAATCTCTTCAATCGATTTACTCGTAGTTAAAACCCAGGGAATAGATTGCTTTTTCATCATTGCAGTCGCTTCATTAATTTCGTAGCGGCAATTTTCAAGTTTGGCGTAATTACTGCCTGGACGTCGTTCGTTACGAATTTCTGAAAGCCGCTCAGCATCAATCATGAGGCCGAAAATCTTTTGACGATAGGGTATCAAGTCTTTCGGAAGTTGCCCTCGCTCAAAGTCTTCCGGAATTAGTGGGTAGTTTGCTGCTTTTAATCCATACTGCATTGCTAAATAAAGGCTAGTTGGGGTTTTACCAACCCGCGAGATGCCAACCAATATGACATCAGCCTCAATCAGATTTTGATTTGATTGCCCATCATCGTGAGCTAGAGAGTAATTAATGGCTTCGATGCGGTTTTTGTAAGCCTCGGTATCTGCATTGTGATGCAGGCGGTTCATGGCATGGGTAGATTTCATACCAAGTGCATCCTCTAGGGGCGCCACAAAGGTTTGAAACATATCCAAAATGAGGCCGTTGGCTTTGCTGACAATGTGATTGAGTTCAGGGTTCACCAAAGTGGTGAACACAATGGGTTGGATTCCGTACTTATCAGATGCTTGGTTAATGCTGTTAACAGCATCATGAGCCTTATCGACGCTATCGACAAAGGGAATGCGGATGTGCTTAAAAGAGGCCTCAAATTGAGCCAGAATCGATTGGCTGAAGTTCTCGGCGGTGATGCCGGTTCCGTCAGAAACAATAAAAACGATACGGGTTTCGGTAGACATGGATTTGGCCTAAAAGTCAGGGTCAGCACTACAATAGGAATTATTGAAGTATGCCCCATTTGAGTGGCTGCTTGACCAGTTTTCCTACCCTTAGAGAGTTTTTTATGTCCAACCAACAGCAACAAAATAGCAGTATGGCAGATGCCTATGTTTTGCCTTTTGAGCAGCTTCGTATGACTGATGTTGAATCAGTCGGCGGTAAAAATGCTTCATTGGGTGAGATGATTTCTCAGCTAGCCTCCACAGGAGTTCGTGTGCCAACTGGTTTTGCGACCACCGCCTTGGCATTTCGTGATTTTCTGAAGCACAATAATCTGACTGAGCGTATTCAGCAGCGCTTGGAAGGTTTAAATATTGATGATGTACGCGCATTGGCACAGGCTGGTGCAGAGATTCGTGAATGGATCGAAACGGCACCATTTCAGACCAAGTTAGATGAAGAAATTCGTAAAGCTTTTGCAGTTTTGGATGATTCTGGCAAAGGTTCCTTTGCTGTACGTTCATCTGCTACTGCAGAAGACTTGCCAGATGCCTCCTTTGCTGGCCAACAAGAAACATTTTTGAACGTCGAGGGTATTGATGATGTTCTAAAGAAAATTCGTGAGGTATTTGCCTCCCTTTACAACGATCGCGCCATCTCTTACCGAGTTCACAAGGGCTTTGCCCATGCTGAAGTAGCTTTATCTGCTGGTATTCAGCGTATGGTCCGTTCTGATTTGGGTGCGGCTGGAGTAATGTTCACCTTAGATACTGAATCTGGTTTTGAGGATGTCGTCTTTATTACCTCTAGCTATGGCTTGGGTGAGACCGTCGTGCAAGGTGCAGTTAACCCTGATGAGTTTTATGTATTTAAAACTACGCTAGCCCAAGATAAAAAAGCGATCATTCGTCGCTCTTTAGGATCTAAGTTAATTCAGATGCAATTTGCTCCTAAAGGCTCTGTAGAAAAAGTGCAAACCGTAGATGTCACCCCAGAGAAACGTAATCGTTTTTCTTTGGAAGATACAGACATCACCGAACTGGCTAAATACGCAGTCATTATCGAAAAGCACTACGGTCGTCCAATGGATATCGAGTGGGGCAAAGATGGTCAAGATGGCCGTATCTATATTCTTCAGGCGCGCCCTGAGACTGTGAAGAGTCAAGCGGCTGGCCAAGTCGAGATGCGTTACAAGCTCAAAGGCAGCTCCAAAGTGCTAGCTAAGGGTCGTGCAATTGGTCAGAAGATTGGTGCGGGCCCCGTCAGAATCATTCGTGATCCTAGCGAAATGGATCGTGTACAGCCAGGCGATGTATTGGTTGCTGATATGACTGACCCGAACTGGGAGCCAGTGATGAAGCGTGCTTCTGCAATTGTTACCAACCGTGGTGGTCGTACTTGCCACGCTGCGATCATCGCACGTGAACTAGGTGTACCTGCAGTAGTGGGCTGTGGCGACGCTACTGAGCATTTGCAAGATGGCATGATGGTGACCGTTTCTTGTTCTGAGGGCGATGAGGGTCACATCTATGATGGCTTGATCGAAACTGAAGTCACAGAGATATCTCGAGGAATATTGCCTGAGATTCCAGTGAAGATCACGATGAACATTGGCAATCCTCAGCTAGCATTTGATTTCTGCCAAATCCCCAATGCGGGTGTAGGACTTGCTCGTCTTGAATTCATTATTAATAACTACATTGGCGTACATCCACGTGCAGTACTTGAGTATCCCAATATTGATCCAGACCTCAAGCGTGCAGTAGAGAGTGTGGCTCGCGGTTACGCCAGCCCACGCCAGTTTTATGAAGATAAGTTAGTTGAGGGTGTAGCAACGATTGCAGCCGCTTTTTATCCAAAACCCGTGATCGTTCGTTTATCTGATTTCAAGTCGAATGAGTACAAGAAATTAATTGGCGGTTCACGCTATGAGCCGGATGAAGAAAATCCAATGCTAGGTTTCCGGGGTGCATCGCGCTATGTATCTGCAGACTTTGGTGAAGCATTTGCACTTGAGTGCGCAGCAATGAAGCGTGTGCGTGAAGAGATGGGTCTTGATAACGTCGAGATCATGATTCCGTTTGTACGCACTATTAATCAAGCAAAGCGCGTGATTGAGATGATGGATAAGCTTGGCTTAAAGCGTGGCGTCAACGGTTTGCGTCTCATCATGATGTGCGAGATTCCTTCGAATGCGATTTTGGCTGATCAGTTTTTAGAGTATTTCGATGGCTTCTCTATTGGCTCTAACGATATGACGCAGTTAACACTAGGCCTAGATCGTGACTCCGGTATGGAATTGCTTGCAATTGATTTTGATGAGCGTGATCCAGCGGTTGAGTTCATGATTGAGCGCTCTATTGCTGCTTGCCGAAAACAAAACAAGTATGTTGGTATCTGTGGCCAGGGCCCGTCAGATCACCCAGACTTTGCACGCTGGTTAGTAGAGAAGGGGATTACTTCTATCTCATTAAACCCAGATAGCGTAGTAGAAACTTGGGAGATGTTAGGTAAGAGTTTAAAAACCTAAAGTACTCAAGAAGCACATCAAAAGGCCTAGATTGAATCTAGGCCTTTTTTCTTAGAAGTGCTAGGCATTCAAATCGCCTCTAGCAATGCGGCCTTTTTGT
>CANFRA010000044.1 GCA_947449305.1 Burkholderiaceae bacterium | reverse complement strand
AGATAAACATGGCTGGATCATCACTCAAGAGAACTTCAAAACGTAGGGTCATGGCCGACATTAATGTCGTTCCATACATTGACGTGATGTTGGTTCTGCTTGTGATCTTTATGGTCACTGCTCCAATGGTCAATCCAGGTGTTGTGAACTTGCCAACCGTTGGTGGCGCCAAAGTGCAAGTCTTACCGCCAGTCTTTTTAACGATTGATGCCAATGAAAATGTCATTGTTCGTAAGGATGGCGAGCCTGTTCAAACCCTCAATAAATTTGAGCTTGGAGCATTTGCGAGGACGCAAGCAGAAAAATCTGCAGACCAACCAGTAGTGCTAGCTGCTGACAAATCCATTAAATATGAAGTGGTGATGGACGTGATGTCTAAGCTTAAAGAAAATGGCGTCAAGCGCGTTGGTCTTGCAGTGAAGAGCCAATAAAATTGAACCTGTTATAGGCACTCCCTGTATTTGCCCATGAATAGCGCCCAAAGCTTGCAACCAAACCTTTCTCCATTTAAACGGGGACGCCCTGCGAAAGAAGTGGGCACTAAACGCGCCTTTAGTCTTTCACTCATTGCTCACTTAGGCCTCCTTGCGTTTCTAATCATTGGCATTAGTTGGAATAACAGCACGCCTTCTGGAGTTGAAGTGGAATTGTGGGATTCCGTGCCGCAAGTACAAACTCCGCCTGAACCCGAAATGAAAACGGTAGCTAAAGAAGAGGCTGCTGATATTGCGGTAAAGAAAAAGAAAGTAGAAAAAGAGCCGCCTAAAAAAGAAGTGGTGAAAGAGACTCCAAAAACAGTGAAACCTCCCCCACCAAAGGAGAAGGAAAAAGAGCAGCCTAAAAAAGCTGAAGCTCCTAAAGTACCCACTCCAGCAGAAGTAAAAGCCAATGCCGCAGCTGAAAAAGTACGTGCCGATCAATTAGCCCGCCTACGAGCGTCTGCAGGTGCCGAGGGCGGAAGTGGCGGAACAGTGGGCAGCGGAGTGGGTGGCGGCGGTAATGCGCCACCAGGCTGGACCGACAAGGTCATTAAAAAAGTAAAGCCATTAATTGTCTTTAATGCAGAGTCTGTTAGCGGTAATCCTGCAGCGGTCATTCAGGTGAGTTTGGCTCCGGATGGGGCTATTTTGAGTACGAGCGTCCTCACATCGAGCGGTAATACCAGCTGGGATCGCGCTGTATTGCTAGCCCTGTCTCGTGCAGAAAGCTTGCCAAAAGATGACAATGGCAAAATTCCACAACGTGAAGTAAAGCTGACCTTTAAACCTAAGGATTAATGCATGTTGCAGTCGATGAAAAGAATTGTTTTGAAATCGCAACTACTCATTACGATAATAGCTGGCGTAATCATTGGTTCATCTGCTCCAGTATTAGCCCAAATGAATATCGAGATTACGGGTGTTGGCCAGTCGCTTTATCCCATTGCCGTCATGCGCTTCAAAGATGAGCAAAAGCTACCGATCAGTATTACTGAAATCATTCGCCAAGATTTAGCACGAAGTGGTTACTTTAAAAATACTGAAAATGGCAATGCCACTGAGAGTGACGAAGGTACCCCGAATTACAAATCTTGGGCTGCACGTGGTGCCGATGCTTTGGTGATTGGTTCAGTTGTGCAATCTAGTGGATCGCAGTTCGAGATTCAATACAAATTATTTGACATCCGTAAATCTGAGAGTTTGGGTGGCTTAAAACTCAATTCAAGCGCTGATAATTTACGTGCAGTAGCCCACAAAATTGCTGATGACATTGTTCTCAAATTATTGGGTGAACGCGGAGTGTTCTCGACCCGCCTGTCTTATGTCATCAAGGATGGCAAACGCTATCGCTTAGTGATTTCGGATGCAGACGGTCAGAATATTCGCAATGCTATGAACAGTGGCGAGCCCATCATTTCGCCATCATGGTCACCCGATGGCAAGAAGGTAGCCTACGTATCCTTTGAAGATCGCAAACCGGTAATTTATGTTCATGAGTTAGCAACTGGCCGTCGCATTGCTCTCTCAAATCAAAAGGGTAATAACAGCGCACCAGCCTGGTCACCCGATGGTAGAAAATTGGCTATCTCACTTTCAAAAGATGGCAATACCCAAATCTATAGCATTAATGCAGAGGGCACAGGCTTACAGCGCTTAACTCGTGGCAACACCATTGATACTGAACCACAGTATTCTACTGATGGTCGTTATATTTATTTCACAAGTGATCGTGGTGGTAACCCACAGATCTATCGCATGAGCGCCGAAGGTGAGCAAGCCGAAGGCGTCCGGAGGGTAACTTACAAACAAGGCTTTGTAACTTCACCGCGCATTTCTCCAGACGGAAAGTTCTTGGCCTACATCGCCAACATTGGTGGCGCCTATCGCCTCTACATCCTGAATTTAGCTACCGGTGATGCGCAAGCTTTAACGGATGGCACAAGCGATGAGTCTCCATCTTTTGCTGCCAACGGTCGCTATGTGCTGTACTCCACCAAGGTCAATGGCAAACGTGTCTTGGCTGCAGTCTCTGTTGATGGCAACTCCAAACAGGTTTTGAGTATTCCGGGTTCTGATGTTCGTCAGCCATCCTGGGGGCCCTTTATGGATTAAGACTTACTCGGTCTAAATCCATAAATCCTTTCTCCCATACCCCCTTTAAGGTGAAATCGTTACTTTTCATACTCTTAGAGGCATAATATTAGCTATGGACTCAGATATTTACTGAGTTATTTTTTAGCTTGTAAGAAAAGGAAAGACCATGAAGACTTCTCTCGCGCGCCGTGCCGCTACATTTACCCTAATCGGGGCAAGCGCATTAGTGCTAGCTGCTTGTTCTAGCGTGAAATTAGATGATGTTAATGGCGCCGGCGGTAGCAGTAGCGGCGGTAGCGGCAGCTTCGGCTCACAGCCATGGAATGACCCAAAAAGCCCACTGTTTGAGAAAAGTATTTACTTTGGCTTTGACGAATACACCGTGCAAACGAAATACCAAAAAATGTTGTCTGCCCACGCAAGTTATTTAAAGGCGAATCCAAATCAAAAAATTATTATTCAAGGTAATACTGACGAGCGCGGCACCGCTGAGTACAACTTGGCATTAGGTCAACGTCGTTCAGATGCTGTCCGTAAATCATTGAACTTGATGGGTGTATCAGACAACCAAATGGAAGCCGTCAGTTTTGGTAAAGAAAAGCCAAAAGCAGAAGGTGATAACGAAGCAGCTTGGGCAGAAAATCGTCGTGCTGACATTGTTTACATCACAAACTAAATGAAGATGCTTTTCACCTCTACAAAACAAACGCTCTCACGAGCGTTTTGTTTAAGTGCCACCCTCGTTTGCTTAAGTGTATCTAATAGTGCCTGGGCCCTCTTTTCGGATGATGAGGCTCGCAAGGCGATTTTAGATCTTCGCAAGACACTTGCCACGACCCAACTTGAGTTGCAAAACCAAATTGAAAAGCTTAAAGCTGATAATGCCGAGCTGCGCGGGAAGATTGAAGATCTCGAGAAGCAAGGCGAGGACATCAACTCTAGTCAAAAAACCTACTATCAAGATTTAGATAATCGCTTAGGCAATTTTGAGCCGCGTACCGCCACTATTGAAGGTGTGACTGGTACCGTTCAGCCTAATGAGAAAAAAGCATACGACGATGCTCTCAAAGCGTTTCAGGCGGGTAGCCTCAAAAAGGCAGATGAAAGTTTTACAGCTTTTATAGCGAAGTACCCTAAGAGCCCCTACTCACCTCTAGCACTCTACTGGAGTGGTAATAGTAAGTATGCTAACAAAGCCTATGCTGGCGCAATAAGTCAACTTCAAAGCCTCATCAAAAATTATCCAGATCACCCACGCATTCCTGCGGCAATGGTCACCTTAGGCAATGCGCAATTAGAGAGTGGTAATAAAGCTACGGCTAAAAAAACGTTTAGTGAAGTTGTGGCCAAGTATCCAGATACTGAAGCAGCTAAAGATGCACAGCAGTCATTAACTGCTATTAGGTAAGTCCATTCATGTCTAAGTTGTCGGCAGCATTTCAGAATCTGGCACCACGCAAGCCTGGCGCCCCTGCAGTCATCTTATTTTCTGGCGGCCTAGACTCTACAACCGTTCTTGCTTTAGCCAAAGACTTAGGCTATTCGCCTTACGTACTTTCGGTAAGCTACGGTCAGCGTCACTCTTCCGAATTAGCAGCCGCTAAACATATTGCAAAACAAATTGGCGTCATTCGCCATGAAGTAGTCAATCTTGATCTCACGCGTTTTGGTGGCTCTGCATTAACAGACTCCTCGATTGCGGTTCCAATCACCCCTGGCAAAGATCAAGAAATCCCAATCACTTATGTGCCAGCACGTAATACGATCCTTTTATCGTTAGCCTTAGGCTGGGCAGAATCATTAGGCGGCTTAGATGTGTTCTATGGGGCTAATGCAGTAGATTACTCGGGCTATCCCGATTGCCGCCCTGAGTATGTTGCTTCTTTTGAGCAGATGGCTAACTTAGCCACTAAAGCCGGTGTAGAGGCAATCAATGATGAAAATCGCTTCAGAGTGCATGCGCCGATCATTAATTTGACCAAAGCTCAAATCATCCAACTTGGTAGCACTATGGGTGTGGATTACTCACAAACGGTTTCTTGCTATCAAGCCAATGACTTAGGTGAAGCTTGTGGTGAATGTGAATCTTGTCGCCTAAGGCAAGCGGGCTTTAAGCAGGCTAATGTAAGCGATCCAACTCGCTACCGCAAGAACAAATAGCTCGATTTAAATCGGTTAATTATTTTGCTTGGGTTTCGAGCATACGAGCTACATAGCGCGCAATGAGATCAATCTCAAGATTCACGGCATCACCTTGCTGCAACTTACCTAAGGTAGTGCTTTGCAAAGTGTGCGGAATCAAATTGATATCCACAATGCAAGCATGTGGGCTGTCTTCTGTTTTGTTGACCGTCAATGAAACACCATTGACAACAATCGATCCCTTGTAGGCCAGAAATGGTGCCAATTCTTTTGGAGCCTCAATACGCAGCAGCCAAGAGCCATAGGCATCATTAGCCACTTGTGAAAAATGCGCCACTTTACCCACACCATCTACGTGCCCGCTAACCAAGTGACCACCTAGACGATCATTCAAACGCATTGCCTTCTCAAGATTTACAGGGCCTACTTTATCTAGACCAACTGTTTTATTGAGCGACTCGCGCGAGATATCTAAAGCAAATGTATTGTCTTTGAATTGTGTTGCAGTCATACAGGCGCCCTGAATAGCAATGCTATCGCCTAAGGTAACGTCATTTAAATAGCCCGCTGGTACCTCAACTACCAATTGCAAACCATCGCCCTTAGCTTGAGCGCTTGTAATTTGACCAACAGCAGTAATGATTCCAGTAAACATGGGCTGATTTTAGTTCTTAACTAGATTGAGCCTTAAATCAGGGCCAAATAAGCACTGATTAATGACTTTCCAATTCTTTGCTGCCTCTAATGTAGGGAGAGTGGGCACATTTGCCATGCCAATACCCTCTCCCATGAAAAATGGCGCGTAGTAGAGCAATAACTCATCCACACAGTTTTCGCGAAGCATGGATCCATTGAGCTTAAAGCCAGCTTCTATATGAATCTCATTCATCTGTCGCTCTTGAGCTAAATGTGCAAACAGTTTTGGTAGATCAACTTTGCTAAATGCATTCGTCATGGCAATTACCTCAATACCACGCTCTGTAAAAGCTTTTGCTTTCTCACGATTACCAGGAGAATCTAGCTCGGCACACACAATCAGAACACCTGATTGATCTAGTTGATTGAGAATCTTGGAGTTTGGTGGCGTCTCTAATTTAGAGTCGATAATAATTCTCCAAGGTTGACGCTGAGTAACAACATCTCTCACATTTAATAAAGGATCATCCTCTTTGACGGTGCCCACACCAGTAATAATTGCGCAAGCTTGTGCACGCCAGTGATGCCCATCTGCTCTTGCCAGAGGCCCCGTAATCCATTGACTCTTACCATCTGGCAATGCGGTCTTTCCATCGAGGCTAGCTGCGATTTTTAGGCGAACCCAGGGAAGACCTCTTGTCATCCGCGAAATAAATCCGCGATTAAGCTCACGGGCCTGGGCCTCTAATAGACCGCAATGTACTTCAATACCAGCCGCTTTTAATCTTTCTAATCCCTTGCCGGCTACTAAAGGATTGGGATCGGTCATAGCAACAATCACTTTGGCAGGCTTAACATCAATCAAAGCATCAACACAAGGCGGTGTTTTACCGATGTGGTTGCAAGGCTCAAGTGTGACGTAGATGGTAGAACCTGCCGGGTCTTTGCCCTCAGATTTGGCTTCTGCCAAAGCTTGAACTTCTGCATGAGCCTCACCCACTTTTTGGGTAAAGCCGCGTCCAATGATTTCGCCATCTTTCACGATGACACAACCTACCCGCGGGTTTGGGTTAGACAAATAGAGTGCTTTTTGAGCCTCGGTCAAAGCCTCGCTCATAAACTGGTGGTCAACTGCGCTGTACATACATGTATTAAACCATTCAATGGCAGCGCTTTGCATCTCTAGCTGGGTCACAGATTCTCCAACGGCCTCCGCTGCCCAAAATCAGCTGCCGCTCAAGAATAGGAGCCCTGCCGTGACCCAAGATCAGGCGATTCGCCACAAACCCGCCTTGCCCCGTTTTAGCAGCTCCAGCAGCGTTAAACAAAATGCCTCTTTTTTGAGAATGGGGATCTATAAACTGTCTGCCGCCGCCCTTGAAATAAATGGGATCTATTGCGCCCTGAGAAAACCAATACCGAGAGGTACAGCTTGATTTAGCAGCATTAATAAGACAGCCACTTTGAACTCTCCAGCCATCATCCCAGCCGCCTTCCGTTGCTGGTGCTAGTAGCACTTGTTCGCCTAGATACAATGCTTGCTGGCGAGCAAAATGTGCGTGGGCAATAAATCGCCTAGCGACTGAATCAATTTCTCGCGCAGCAATTTGATTTTTCAAGTGCGGCATTGTGATCATAGTAATGATTGCCACGATCAATATCACTACCATCAACTCGAGTAGGCTACCACCATAAGATCGATGATAATAATTTTTATTAATCAAATGATTGTCGCCAATTTAAACGTGTAGTGCTGCCAGATTTTTCATCCAGAAGAACATGGATTTGTATCATTGGTTTTTGTTTACTTGTAATTAGCCAGATATTTTTAGTAACTGGCTGAATAAAACAATGGTTCTCGCTTAATGCCGAGAGTACACTGAGGCTTTGCTCGCAATCTAAGACTGCTTTTTCTGCAGTAATAAAGTTTTGCTGTGCGAGTTCAGCTGTTTTAACTTCAATAGTACGCAGCGCAGTCAAACGCTCCAGATGAACTATCAAGGATGCGCAGAGAAGCAATAAAGAAATTACCCAAGCCAAAATCAAGGCAGATTCCTTGTACTAAAGGTGCGCTCTAGATCTAGGTTTAATAAGGCTCCGTCGGTCATCTGTAAGCTCACCTTAAAGAGTTTTTGTGTGAGTGATTTTTCTGGGATAACAATTTCTTTGATTGCCAAGTAGTTCACACTATTCATCAGGGTAGTGTTTTGCAAACGACCATGCCGATCAAGGGATTGGCAAATCAAGGATCCGCCATTCACTTTTACACCCTTAGCAATTCCAGCCTGTCTGTCTATGAAAAATCCTTGACGTGCCAAACCATTTTTAGTTCGCTCCTTAGTGAGCGTATTGCCGATGCAATCAAAATCGATTGCAGTAGAAACTTCATGCTGAATCGTCAAAGAATCAGATCCACGATATCCTGATTTTTTATTTATGCGAATCCATTGATCTTCTTGTTTGTGCTGCTGCGTAGAATGGATATTGCGATACCCTGCCATTCGGATTGCGCGACCAATGAGTTCTAATGCGCGCTCAGCTTCAGCGGTGAGTGATTGTCTTTTTTCATATTCCATTTGCTTAGCTACCAAATCAGCGCTGGTTTTTAGAAGTGGGTTGAGAAGTAGCATGCTGAGTGCGATAGCGACTAGACACTCGAGAAGATTCATGGGTTTGGCCTTTAGTATTTGTGTTCGCGCTGACCCTAGCCTGCTCACTCACCTCAAAAGCATCAAGCCCCCTTCCAAGTTGAGCTCTTAAACTTTCGAGCTGGGTAGTGCGTAAGACTAGGTTTTGATAGGTGCCGACCAAAGCCATCCAAATACCCAAAATCAGACTCATGGCTACTAAGACCTCCAACAAAACAAAGCCTTTGGCTAGGTCCCTTGCGAAGCCAATTTGGGCTTTAAACGAGTCTTTTGATACAACTTGGCATGGCTGGCGCATGCAGGCATTTTCCGGGTCTCTTCGGGCCCCTGAAAGACCTAACGTGAGCTCTTACTGCGGGAAAGGCGGCATATTCCTGTAAGACCTCACAGCAATTGCCTGCTCAGCTTAAAATAGAGGGCTATGCCAAATATTCTCCACTCCACAGAAGAAATCATTGCCGACCTGCGCGACGGCAAGATGGTCGTTCTCGTTGATGAAGAAGATCGTGAGAATGAAGGTGATCTTATTCTGGCGGCTGATCACGTGACTGCCGAGGCGGTGAACTTTATGGCAAAGCATGGCCGTGGTCTTATTTGTCTCACCTTAACACGCGAGCGTTGCCAGCAATTAAACCTACCGCTCATGGTGCGTGATAACGGCACTTCGATGGGTACTAATTTCACAGTCTCGATTGAGGCTGCTACTGGAGTCACTACTGGCATCTCTGCTGCAGACCGCGCCTTAACCATAAAAACTGCTGTGGCTGCCAACGCCAAGCCAAGTGATTTAGTTCAACCTGGTCACATCTTCCCCTTGATGGCTCAACCTGGTGGCGTTCTAATTCGTTCTGGACATACTGAAGCAGGTTGTGATCTTGCCGCAATGGCTGGTTGCTCGCCAACGTCTGTGATTTGCGAAATCATGAAAGATGATGGCAGCATGGCTCGTCTGCCTGATCTTCTCGATTTTGCTAAAGAGCATCGACTCAAGATTGGCAGCATTGCTGATTTAATTCAATACCGCAGCCAACATGAGAGTATTGTGGTGCGCGAAGGGCAACGCGAATTTATTACTCCCTGGGGTAAGTTCGAGGGCATTATCTATCGCGACACTCCAAGTTCAGGTGTACATATTGCATTAGTGCATGGCAAACCCTCTGAATTACAAGAGACTTTGGTGCGAGTTCATGAGCCTGTAACAGTATTGGATTTCTTAGAGTCGCAGATCAGTAATCACTCTTGGCCACTTGCACAAGCATTGCAGCAAATTGCCGCTGCTCCAGCAGGGGTTGCAGTACTACTCAATGCTGCAGGTATTGCAGCACCTCATAATCAAGATTGGTTGGCACAATTTCAGAAACTGAATCAATCCAAAGATGAAGTGAAAAAGCCATTGGCACGTAAAACTGACTTTAGAAGCTATGGCATTGGCGCGCAAATCCTAAAAGATATTGGTGTTGGAAAAATGCGCTTGCTTGCTAATCCAAGCCCGGTACCGAGCTTATCTGGTTACAACTTAGAAGTTACCAGCTATCAACCTTACAAACCAGAGACATCGTAAAATCTTTAGAAACTTATCTAGAAAATATTCATCATGACCATCTCAAACAATGACTTTGTAGGTGTACTCGAGGCAGACCATAATGGTCAAGATCTTCGCATTGGCATTGTGCAAGCTCGCTTTAATGAAGAACATTGTGTAGCACTTACTACTGCCTGCATTAAAGAATTAATCTCCTTAGGTGTTGCACAGTCTGATATCAAACTGGTTACCGTTCCTGGCGCACTAGAAATTCCATTTGCACTCCAAAAACTCGTTGAAACTGGTGAGTTTGATGGTTTAGTGGCTTTAGGTGCTGTGATTCGTGGTGAAACCTATCACTTTGAGCTTGTCTCAAATGAATCTGCTGCAGGCATTACTCGTATCTCTATTGACTCAGGTCTGCCAATCGCAAATGGTGTATTGACCTGCGATACCGACGATCAAGCGCAAGTACGCGTAGAAGTAAAAGGTGCAGATTGTGCTAGAGCTGTTGTAGAGATGGCTAACCTAGCATTAGCGCTCACTCCCGATCTTAATATCGAAATTAACTCTAGCGAAGAATAACGATTGCCATGCCTAAATCTAGTAATCATTCTTCTAATACTGAAGCAACAAAAGAGATAAAGTCAGCAGCCCCCAAACGCTCGCTCACCCCCCGTCGTCGTGCCCGTGAATATGCTTTGCAAGGCGTGTATCAAAGTCTCGTAATGCGCCGTGCAGGTAGCCTGCCAAATAGTGTGGCTATTGCAAAACAATTGGCTGAAGATCCTGCTTTTCGTCGCTGCCAGCTAGATTTATTTCAAGGCATCTTTGAAGGCGTCTTAGATCGTACCGATGAATTAGAGGCGCTTATCACCCCAGCACTGGACCGCCCAATTAATGAGCTCTCTCCAGTAGAGCACGCCGCCCTTTTAATTGGTACTTATGAATTAGCTGCAGATCTATCTGTGCCTTACAAAGTTGCAATCAATGAAGCGGTAGAGCTTGCCAAAACCTTTGGTGGCACCGATGGTCACAAGTATGTAAATGGCGTACTTGATCTACTTGCTCAAACATTACGCAGCGCTGAGACCCAAGCAAGTTAAAACTCGTAGCGTAATTTACGCCGCTAGAGTTTACTTTTTCTGATAAACCAAATCCCAAACACCGTGGCCTAATTTGATGCCCCGGGTTTCAAACTTGGTAATCGGTCGATAAGATGGTCTTTCAACAAAGCCTAGATGCTCTGAACCGAGTTGCTCAAGAGATGGCTTAAATTCATTGGAAATCTCACCTGACTTAGCCACATCTTCACCGGTAAAGGTTTCTACTTTAACTTTATTGGTCGAAGTATTTTGCAATGTAGTCTGGGCATTCAAAACTAAGAGCATCTGCTCAGCGTAATTGTGCCAATCCGTTGCCAGATGAAGATAGGCGCCTGGTTTTAATTTAGATACCAACAATTTCACAAATGGAGCTTGAATCAGGCGACGCTTATGATGGCGTTTCTTATGCCAAGGATCTGCAAAATAGATATGAATACCGTCTAAAGAGCTTGTTGTAATCATTTTCTCCAAGACCTCAACAGCATCATGACGTATGAGACGCAAATTAGCGAGATTGTTCTCACCAATGAGTTTGAGAAGTGCGCCTACGCCTGGCGTATGAACTTCAATTGCCAGAAAGTCATCCTGACTACGAAGGGCCGCAATCTTAGCCGTCGTCTCGCCCATGCCAAATCCAATTTCCAGAATCTTTGGCTTACTAGAACCTTGAAATGCAGCAATGAGATCAAGTGGTGTTTCTTGGAAAGGCAATAGATACTTGGGACCCAATTCATCGATGGCGCGTTGCTGACCAACAGTGGTTCTGCCAGCCCTTAATACAAATGAGCGAATGCGCTCAAAGCGCTTTTCTAATTTTTGCAACTCTTGCTGTGTCAACTTAAGATACAACCTTCCTAAAGTAAGCAATCGTCTCTTTTAGGCCATCATCTAAACATACCTTTGGCTCCCAGCTAAGCTTTGATTTGGCTAGATCAATATTGGGTTGGCGTTGCCTAGGGTCATCAGACGGCAGGGGCTGATAAATGATCTTCGATTTACTAGCTGAAAGCTTTAGTACAGTTTCAGCCAACTGAAGCATTGTGAACTCACCAGGATTACCAATATTGACTGGCCCTGTAAAACCCTCCTCTGAATTCATCATCTTGACCATAGCATCAATCAAGTCATCGACATAGCAAAAGCTTCTGGTTTGCTGGCCATCACCATAAATGGTGATATCTTTGCCTTGTAAGGCTTGCATAATAAAATTGCTCACAACGCGGCCATCATTAGGGTGCATACGTGGGCCATAGGTATTAAAGATGCGTACGACTTTGATATCGAGATTATGCTGTCGGTTGTAATCGAAAAAGAGAGTCTCTGCACAGCGCTTACCTTCATCATAGCAAGAGCGAATACCAATAGGATTGACCTTTCCCCAATACTCTTCTGGCTGAGGATGCACCTCAGGATCACCATACACCTCACTGGTAGAGGCCTGTAGAATACGCGCCCTGGTTCTCTTGGCAAGACCGAGCATATTAATTGCACCGTGAACGCTAGTCTTGGTAGTTTGCACTGGGTCATATTGGTAATGCACTGGAGAAGCTGGGCAAGCCAAGTTATAGATCTGATCTGTTTCTACATAGAGTGGAAAGGTCACATCATGGCGCATGAGCTCTAACTTCGGATTAGGCAATAAATGCGCTAAGTTCTCTTTTGTGCCAGTAAAGTAGTTATCTACCACCAAAACATCATTACCGTCTCTTAAAAGCTTTTCAGTTAAGTGCGAGCCTAAGAACCCTGCGCCGCCGGTGATAAGGATTTTTTTCATGACCTATTCTTTATGAGTTAGTTAAATTTTAACGCTGGTATAACTGCCAGCCAGCAGACCAATAGGCATAGACAACCTCCCCCAAAACTATTGATAAGGAAGTCATAAATGAGATCAACCCGAGGACAAAAGTCCAAATAACATACTCAGTCTTCAAAGAGCGTACTGCACCCGCTTGAAAAAAGAAGAGCTCGAGTACTGTTAAGGAAATAAAAATTCCGCTTAAGACGACAAAAAAGATGGCAAGAGTACATAGGCGTCCACGAAACTTGGCCTCATGAACCTCTGTGCGCATATGGCTAAGCCTACCCTCATCCGCTATCAATCCATCTTCAATCTT
>CANFRA010000043.1 GCA_947449305.1 Burkholderiaceae bacterium | reverse complement strand
TCGGCAGTCTATGGCTTTATGTCTTACTTAAATTAGGAGAAGATTATGTGGAGAATTTGGAAACTGTATGATCCGTTGCGATCAATGGTTGTTCAAGGTATTTTTCTGTTTGGTCTTGCAGCAATGATTCACTTGATTTTGTTGAGCAGCGTTCGTTACAACTGGTTAGATGGTTTGAGTCAAGCCCAGTTCAAGGCGATGGAAGCAAAAACAGGTTCTGCAACACCACCCTCTGTTCCAGCAGGAAAGTAATTGAGTTGATAAGAAAAATGGTGAATAGGGTTAGGCTAAACAACTTTTTAGCTCAACCCTATTTATCCATTCATTGGAGAATATAAAAATGGCCATGCTCAGTTTTGAGAGAAAGTACCGAGTACGAGGTGGTACCTTAGTTGGTGGGGACTTATTCGATTTTTGGGTAGGGCCGTTTTATGTTGGATTTTTTGGCGTCACTACCGTCTTCTTTGCTTTTTTAGGCACCGCACTCATTTTATGGGGCGCCTCACAGGGTCCAACCTGGAACCCTTGGCAAATTAATATTGCCCCACCGGATATCAGTTATGGATTAGGTTTTGCCCCCTTGCTAAAAGGAGGCTTGTGGCAGCTCATTACAGTATGTGCTCTAGGCGCATTCTTCTCGTGGGCTTTACGTGAAATAGAGATTTGCCGAAAACTGGGCATGGGTCTTCATGTTCCTTTTGCCTACTTAATGGCAGTGTTCGCTTATTTCACTTTGGTAGTTATTAGACCTGTACTCATGGGAGCATGGGGTCATGGTTTCCCATACGGCATCTTGAGTCACCTCGATTGGGTATCCAATACCGGCTATCAATACTTACATTTCCATTACAACCCAGCGCATATGATCGCTGTGACCTTATTCTTTACTACCACCTTTGCTTTGGTATTGCATGGTGGCTTAGTCTTATCGTCCACCAATCCGCAAAAAGGGCAGTTTGTTAAAACACCTGAGCATGAAGATACTTTCTTTAGAGATGCGATTGGTTATTCGATCGGAACTTTAGGCATTCATCGCCTTGGATTATTTTTAGCTTTAGCAGCAGTTTTCTGGAGCGCCGTTTGTATTGTGATTAGCGGCCCATTCTGGACTCGTGGTTGGCCGGAATGGTGGGGCTGGTGGTTGAACTTGCCGATTTGGCGATAAGAGGGGAATAAAAAAATTATGGAATATCAAAACCTTTTTACCCAAGTTCAAGTCGTTGCACCACCGCATCATGGAACTCCTATTGATCCCCGTGATGAACGAGAACGTTTTGGGGAGCCTAAGCTTTATCACTTATTTGGTAGGCTTGGTAATGCTCAACTAGGTCCGATTTATTTAGGGCGCCTGGGTATAGCTTCTTTATTTTTTGGCATTATTGCCATTCAGATCATGGGCTGGAATATGTTGGCCTCTGTCAATTGGAGTCCAATTCAATTTGTGCGCCAATTATTTTGGTTATCACTAGATCCGCCTCTGCCTAAACATGGGCTGTCTTTATTTATGCCCTTAAATGAGGGTGGTTGGTGGATGATGGCAGGCTTCTTCCTCACCTTATCGATTTTATTGTGGTGGGGAAGGATGTATCGACGTGCTATCGCTTTAGGTATGGGCACTCATATTGCCTGGGGTTTCTTAGCGGCTATTTGGTTGTATCTCGTGCTGGGATTCATTCGTCCCATCATGATGGGTAGTTGGAGCGAAGCAGTGCCATTTGGCATCTTCTCGCACCTGGATTGGACTGCCGCTTTTTCACTGCGTTATGGAAATTTATTCTATAACCCATTCCACATGCTCTCGATTGTTTTCCTTTATGGCTCAGCACTCTTGTTTGCCATGCATGGCGCAACTATTTTGGCAGTGAGCCGCTTTGGTGGCGAGCGCGAGATCGAGCAAATCGTGGATCGTGGTACAGCCTCAGAAAGGGCGGCTTTGTTCTGGAGATGGACCATGGGCTTTAATGCCACCATGGAATCGATTCACCGTTGGGCTTGGTGGTTTGCGGTGTTAACACCTTTAGTTGGTGGCATCGGTATTTTGCTCACCGGCACCGTAGTGGATAACTGGTATTTATGGGCAGTGAAACACAATGTTGCCCCTTCTTATCCAGATGTTTTTGGAGTTCCCATCCCTGATCCAGCCACTTCTGGATTCATATCGCCAACTGCACCCGCTGCACCTGTTATCACAGGAGTTAAGCCATGAAGCAATTTAGAAAATTTCTGATATTGCCGGCTCTATTGGCAAGCGTTCTAGTTCTGTCTGGCTGTGAGAGACCCCCAATTGAAGCTGTCCAGCATGGTTTCCGTGGAACAGGCATGGATTTGATTTACAACCCACGCACATTGGCTGAGCAAGCAGAAAAAAATGCTGTACCAGCTTCATATGGAGCGGCTCCAGCAGATGGGCCAAAAGCAGGGGCTGTATACAAAAATGTCAAGGTACTGAATAATTTGAGCGTTGCTCAATTTACTTCATTCATGGTTTCCATGACGAGCTGGGTTGCACCAGAGCAGGGTTGTAGTTATTGTCATAACGCTGCTAACTTTGCGGATGATTCGCTCTATACCAAGCAAGTTGCACGCAATATGATTTTGATGACGCAACGTGTCAATACTCAGTGGCAAGATCACGTTGCTCAGACGGGTGTAACTTGCTATACCTGCCATCGCGGAAATAATATTCCTGAGCAAGTTTGGTTTAAAGATCCGAAACAGCAAACAGGTAATGGGTTATTAGGTAATAAGGATGGCCAAAATACGCCAGTTGCTGCCTCAGGTTATTCATCCCTACCAAATGATTATTTCTCTAGCTATCTCAGCAAATCCAGCAATATTCGTGTGCAGGGCGGCACCGCATTGCCAACTGGCAATAAACATAGCATCAACGAAACTGAAGCGACATACGGTTTGATGATGCACTTCTCAAAATCATTGGGTGTTAATTGCACGTATTGCCATAACTCGCGTAATTTCTCATCCTGGGAAGAGAGTCCTCCACAAAGAGCGAAAGCTTGGTATGCAATTCGGATGGCGCAAGATATTAATAATAATTACATGGAGCCAATTAAAGGGCTGTTTCCAGAGCATCGTTTAGGGCCTACTGGAGATGTTGCCAAAGCCAACTGTGCAACTTGTCACCAAGGTGCTTATAAGCCGCTTTATGGAGTATCAATGTTGTCAGATTATCCTTTCTTAACTGGCCCAGCTAAGCCAGCACTAAAGGCAAAAGATGCTGCTCCTCCACCAGCAAAATCGGTAGCAATGAAGTAATCTATAGTTTGTGATAACCAATAGCGTCATAGGATCAATATGACGCTATTTTTTTGTAGAAAAGTTGGTTTGAGTAAATGTTGAAAAAAGCTGACTTTAAGGAAAACGAAGCATCCACTGCTATTGTTATTGGAAGTGGGTTTGGCGGATTAGCAGCAGCTATTCGTTTGTCTTGTAAAGGCTACAAGGTCATTGTTCTAGAAAAGCTGGATGCTCCAGGGGGCAGGGCATACGTTCATCATCGTGATGGCTATACCTTTGATGCTGGCCCCACCATCATTACTGCACCATTCTTACTCGAAGAATTATGGGAGTTATGCGGCAAGAAGATGTCAGATGATGTTGATCTGCGCTTAATGGATCCTTTCTATCGAATCCGTTTTGATGATGGTACTCATTTTGATTACACAGGTGATCCAGCCAGAATGCGCGCTGAAGTGGCTAAGTTTGCACCAGAAGACTTGCCGGGTTACGAACGCTTTTTAGCAGAAGCAGAAAAATGCTACAAGCTTGGATTTCAGGAGTTAAGTTCCACTGCATTTGACTCAATCGGGGATTTAATTCGAGCAATTCCGTCGATGATCAAGATGCGGGCTTGGGAGAGCATCTATAAATTAGTGGCGCGTCACTTAAAGAACGACAAGATACGTCAAGTGATGAGTTTTCATCCGCTGCTCATTGGCGGCAATCCTTTTTCTGTTACTGCGGTCTATGCACTCATCAACTCCTTAGAGCGTCGCCATGGGGTGCACTCTGCAATGGGTGGCACAGGCTCTTTAATTAAGGGCTTAGCAGGCCTACTAGCAGGTAGAGGGGTGCAAATTCGCTTGAACTCTGAGGTCAAACGTATTGAGGTAGTCAATGGCAAAGCTCAGGGCGTCACCTTAGCCAATGGTGAATTTATTCCTGCAGATATTGTCGTATCGAATGCCGATGCGGCATGGACTTATCAAAAACTGATTGCTCCAGAGCATCGCAAAGTTTGGACTGACGCCAAAGTCAATAGCAGCAAGTACTCCATGAGTCTATTTGTTTGGTACTTTGGCACAGATAAGCAATATCCTGATGTGCCTCACCATATGATCTTGTTGGGTAAGCGCTATAAAGAGCTGCTTACAGATATTTTTAAGAAGCATGTGCTGGCAGATGACTTTAGTCTGTATTTGCACAGACCAACGGCCACAGATCCATCTTTAGCACCTGCTGGAGGGGATGCATTTTATGTATTGGCCCCGGTACCAAATTTAGCAAGCGGTACAGACTGGGCTAAAGAGGCTGAGCCTTATCGTCAAGCGATTGCCAAGTACTTAGATCAAAGTGTTTTGCCTGGATTTGAAAAGCACATTAAAACTTCTTTCTGCATGACGCCGCAAGATTTTCAGGATCGCCTCTTATCTGTCAAAGGCGCCGCCTTTGGTTTTGAGCCACTTCTACTTCAAAGTGCCTGGTTTAGACCGCATAACCGTAGCGAGGATGTTCAAGGTCTTTATATGGTCGGGGCCGGAACTCACCCAGGTGCGGGTATCCCCGGTGTTTTATCTTCAGCAAAAGCATTAATGTCTGTAGTAGCTGAACCGAAAAAAGTGGTGGCATGAGTCAAAACATTAAAGATCTTCAAGAGTGCGTTGCAACTATGCGAGACGGATCAAAGTCCTTCTTCGCTGCCTCCAGAATTTTGCCGCAGAGGGTCAGGGATCCTGCAACTGCCCTCTATGCATTTTGTCGGATTACAGACGATGTAGCTGATGCAGTAGATGCGCAGCCAGATGCAATACCAAAATTGCGTGAACGGCTTGCTCGAATCTATCAAGGTATGCCCGATGATATTGCTGCTGATCGCGCCTTATCGATTGTGGTTAAAGAATTTGATTTGCCGATCAGCTTACCGCTCGCACTCATTGAGGGTTATGAGTGGGATACCCAGTTTAAAACCTACGATACCTTAGAAGACTTGTTGGATTACTGTGCGCGTGTTGCAGGTACGGTAGGTGCAATGATGTGTGTGATTATGGATCGTAGGGAGCCCGATACTTTGGCTAGAGCTTGCGAGCTGGGCCTTGCAATGCAACTCACTAATATTGCGCGCGATGTGGGTGAGGACGCTGCAAATGGCAGAATCTATTTACCACTCAATTGGCTCAGAGAGGCTGGACTTGATCCGCAAGTCTGGTTACAAAAACCAGAATTTAATGATCAAATTGCTAGCGTGATTGCACGTCTCCTAAAACATGCGGATGTTTTATATTCTCGTGCAGAAAATGGGATTTCTGATTTGCCCTGGGATTGCCGTCCAGCGATTCAGGCAGCTAGGCTGATTTATGCCGAGATTGGCCGCCAGGTAGAAAAGCTTAATTTAGATTCTGTCTCTACCAGGGCATATGTTCCCTCCAAGAGAAAAGTGGTTCTCTTGGCTGAAGCCTTTACCGCAATCTCTAAAATATTTTCTAAACAACTTAAAGTAGATGCCGATAAAGCGATTCAGTACTTAGTGGATGCGGTGATTGAAGTGCCACATGAAAAGCGCTTTGATGGAACGGCCCATGACCGTTTGCTGTGGTTCGTTGATCTCATGGAGAGGCAAGAGCGTCGTCGCAATCCTCGTAAGAGCGGTAGGTCTCTGCAGTAACTTATAGACTAACTACCAAGTAATACGCGGCATTCTCCAGGGCAGCATGAATTGGGTTGCAGCTGAAGTGAGCTTTGGAACATTTAAGGTCTCATGAAAAGAGACCACTTTCTCGCCTAATAGCTCTGAATTTAAAACAGAGCGCGTATAAAAAGGCGTATTTTCTAACATCTGAATCACTTCTAAGCTCTCAGAACTTTGATTGCGCATATGCCCTTGAATGCCCCAAATGGTTTTTGGTAGGACTTGCCTTGGAGGGGCTTCAAAATGATCAATCGTGCCATTCGGATTAAAGGTGAGTGCCAAGATTTTTTCTTGAGCATTCTTTTCTCGAACATCATAAATGACCGAAGTTCTGCCACCACTCATTTCTGCTCTAGACCAGTCCCATTCATGAAATGATTTACTGATAGGCTCGTCGCCTTCATTGGAATCTAAATAGGCATTACCTTCCCATTTCAAATCCGGAGAATTTAAGTGCACCTTCACTCGAGCTGAAGGGGAAAGTGGCCCCCAACGGTGTTTACCTGCCGCATCTAAGGGTGTACTAAAGTTAAAGAGGGTGTTTGGATGCAGTTCAACTGTGCCTGAAACTTTTTGCCCAAATGGAACAGCACGCTCCTCAATTTGAACAATCAACTTAGTGCCATCCCAGCGAAGATTGCTAGGGCCGATCACAAATTCAGTAGAGCTACGCGTGACTTGTTTTTCTCCGCGCTCAGTCATCGCCCAGCGATTTTTACCTTTACTGTAAATGGCAACGTTGAGTGAGCAATAATTTTCAGGATTAGCTAAGGTATCGCCTCTTCTAGCCCAGGCATAGTAAGGTGAAAATACGCTACCAACAAATGCGATTAAGACAATGCCATGTTGACCATCATCACTTAGAGCGTCGATGTACCACCAGAGATAAGCGTTCTTCCCGACAGCCTGGTCAAACCGAGGTGTCCCATCAGGGTTGCGGCCGCCATGCGCCCCGATAGGGCCGCCATTGGAACTCCCGGTCCCGGATGAACGCTGCCCCCCGCTAGTAGTAGTCCCGGAATCGGGCTTTGCGCTGAAGCTCGCCCAAAAGTTTCCATCCAGCCATGGTTGGCTTGGCCATAGAGTGCTCCGCCCGTCGCCGGAAAGAGCTGGTTGAAAATAGCGGGTGTCGTACGGTGACATATTGCGCTGTCCAAATCGATGTTCAAACCACATTGTTGCAGAAGACCAAAGGTTTCGTGTTCGCATTTTTCAATATCCTGAGTATTAAATTCAGATTGATCGCCTTTGGCTGGGGCATTCACAAGACAGAGCAGTCTTTGTAAATCGGGCTTAGCTTGGTAGCTATCCCCTTGATCTTGGGCGCAGACATAGACGGTGGGCTTGCGGGGGAGAATGCCCCTATTAAAGATGTCATCAAACTCAGCTTGATAGTCTTGATTAAAGAAAACATTGTGGCGCACCAAAGGAAAGTCGGAAGCTGTTGCATTCATTGACCAAGTCATTGCAGAAAGCGATCTCTTAGCAGGTGAGGGTGGAGTCATCTTGTCATTAAACGCTTTGATTCCTTCTGCATTGAGCAGACCAGTTTGGAGCGCCGCAAGATCGCCATTGAAAATAATGTGATCTGAATAGAGCAAGCTTCCATCGGTTATTCGAACGCCGCTGACCTTGCCATTCTTCAGTAGAATTTCTTCGCAAGCTTTACCAGTCATTAACTGCACACCTTTTTCTTGTGCTAACTTACGAATGGCGGCAACGAGGCTATACATACCACCTTCAAGCGCCCATACTCCTTGGGTTTCAACATCAGCAATGAGCATGAGGGTGGCAGGTGCTTGATAAGGTGAAGAGCCGCAGTAGGTGGCATAACGACCAAACAATTGGTGCAATCTAGGGTCTTGGAAGTAATTGCCTAAGGATTTCCAGAGGGTGCTAAATAATCCAATGTCATATAAGACCTTAGATCCAGCAATTCCTAGGTCAGCAATCATGCCTCCAAAGTTTGGCTTACCTGAAAGCATATAAGGCTTTTCAAGTGCCTTGTAGAGATCACGGCATTGGGCAGAAAATTGTAGAAATCGTTTTGCTTCTGCAGGAGAAGAAAACTCTGCAATTGCTTGAGCTGATTGATCTACATCTGAAAATAAATCCAATCTCTCATCTTTACTCCAAGCGTGTCTCGCGAGGATGTTGAGTTTTTCTAGCTTTAATTCTGACTCTAAGGAGGTGCCTGCTTTTTCAAAGAGAGCATCAAATACCCAGCGCATCGTAAAGACTGTAGGGCCTGAATCAACGGGTGCTGGCGCTAGAGGATCATCAGAGCAATTAATTTGTCGAATCTTGCCGCCAACTTGAGCTTCTTTTTCGACCAAAATGACTTCAACTCCTGAAGAGGCGAGATCAAGGGCGCATGTAAGTCCCGCAATGCCGCCACCAATAACAATGACGGGAGCTTTAGCCAAGAGTGCGACCTTTCCAGCTACCTTGCGCATCAAAGGGGAGGTAGCGAGAGAACATAGATTCAGAAAAATAATGGCCACTTAAGGAGGCGCTAATAGCACGCTGATGGGCGCCTTGCCTTGCATATTGATCCATTGCTGCCTGAGATTCCCAGATCGTAAAGGTGGCCTGACGAAAAAAAGGCGCCTCTCCAACACCAGCAGCAATAATGCAGCCCGATGATTGTTGAAGAGATACTTCTGCAGCCGGTTGCTTACGCCAAAAGGGCAGGCAATATAGAGGTTTAATGGATGCTCGTGTAATGGAAACGATTGGGCCTGATTGTGGAGTCTGTGCTGTGATTTGCGGAACAAATCCCGACCACTGACCCTTCAGAGAATATGCTTTCAGTTTTACAGAAAAGAAATCTTTTGCATGCTCTTTGTACCATCGTATGAGCTTGGAAGATTGGCAAAATGCATCGAGACTAGTGCTATCTTTAAAAACACAAAAAAGGGCTTGATGGGTTCCACTTGGGTGAATAGAGAATCCCCCATTTCTTCCTGAGCCCATATGTTTGTAAAACTCAAGACCTGGAGTCGACCATAGCCATAGTCTTGCAAACATGAGTCTTAAAATACCGCTGATTTTTGCTGATGACTGGATATCGACAAGAACCATCAATGCAACTTGACTACTCATTGCTGACTTTCTAATCAATATCCTTATTGGGGTCTACAAGACCATACTTTCTGAGTTTGATATATAGGCTTTGTCTAGATAGACCTAAGATTTCCGAGGCAGAAACACGATTATCTTGAGTCAGGTCTAATGCGGCTTTAATACAGAGTTGCTCAATTAAGTCGGTTGTTTCAGCGAGGATATCTTTCAAGGGGACTTTTCCAACTAGCATTGATAGCTCTTGGGAGCTGCGCACGAGTTTTTTGTCGATACGTGCGCCTTTGTTCTCTCTTGAATCTACTTGGCGAAAGATCATGCCAATGCAGGGACGAGGTTGCGTTACAGATACTGCAGAAATATCGACTAACTTAATGCTTCTAGTGGTGTTAGTGATCGAAGAGACGCAAGATTGTGAACTAGCCTTACCTTGTAAGGCTCGCATCATTTGATCAAAGTCTGCTCTCTCTTGCCCTAAATAATTTCTGATATTGGTGCCAATGAGGTCTTGTTCGCCCCTGGTGGCGCTTAATTTATTGAAGGCTTTATTCGCCTTCAGAATAAGGCCTTCTGGAGTGCATACGACAAAACCATAGGCGTTATTTTCAATAGCCTTAACGGTTAACGAGTCAGCATCTAATAGGCTAGATGCTTTCGCTAAATCTAGGGGCTTCAGATTCAGTAGTAAGTAGGTAACTCCGCTGTTATTGAAGGAAGTTGCGCTGATTTGAGTTGTTTCGCCATTACTCAATAATGTTATTAGGATGCTAGGCTCATCTGTATCTTGAACACCTTGCAGAAAATGCGCAGCCTTGCTTAGCTCACCAGCAGGGAAGAGGGATAGAAGTGATTTTCCAATGTAATTATTTTTAGCAAGAAGCAGTTGCTTAGTAGCATTTCTGTTCATCTCGACTATCGGGTATGCATCATCTGCTTTAACGATGACGATAGACTCTGTACCAATCTCAAAGATAGATCGAAACCGCTCTTCCAGCTGGCTTATTTGTAGATAATTTTGACTAATTTCTTTTTGGGCCGACACTAAATTTTGCTGCAAGCGAGAGACCTCTGTGATATCTCTGCCAATAACGATAATCTTTTGATTAGACGATGTTTTGATAGAAGCACACATCATTGGCAATGCAACATTCCTCTCATTACCAATCATATTTATTTGTCTAAACTTAGAGATGGTGTCTGAGCTAGCATCGTCTAGCAAGCTTTGAACCTTTTTTTTACTATCAGGCTCTACAACTTCTGACCATTTTTTCCCAATCAGATCTTCTGAAATTTGTTTGGCTAAATTTTTATTATCAGAGTAGATGCTTTGTATCGACCCTAAGTCATCCAAAACAAAGGAGATATCTGCAGATGCTCGCGCTATCTGGCTGAGCTCTTTCCCGCTTAATTCTGCGAAGAGTTTGTCTGGATGATGTGAGATGGACATATTAATTTAAGGCGGATTTTTGTGCTATTAAGTCTGCAACTTTTTTAATGGCGTCTTCGGCTGTGAGCTCGCAAACATCTGCGGAACACTCTTGAATGAGTTCCGGCTTGAAATCAAATAACGGGCCACCCGCCATTGTAAGTATTCCTTTATTTTTTGAGTTCTTTTTTACTTCATTAAGCAATGTTTCCATGGTACTCCATTGATCCTCGCAGGAGATAGAAATTGCTAATAAATCATATGCTTGTAAACGAATGCGATCCTTGAGATCGGCGCTGGTCGTTTCAATTTCGACCGTTGCATTCCAGCCGTTCAATTTGAAAAATTCACCCATGATCAGGATGCCTAGGGTGTGTTGTGATCCTGGAGCATTGATCAGCAGGGCATTTCCCTGGAACTCAGAGAGTTTTGCTTGGCTCATAAAGGCAGGGCTTAGCTGGTGGATCAGATTCTGGGCTCTACCCAGTGCCAAAGTCACCTCTGTAAAGCTATTTTCATCGGTTTCCCAGAGCTGTTGCAAGCGCCTAGTCGATGCTGGAATCAGATTCATATAGAGCGATACCAGACTGTGACCCGATTTTTGCATTCGATCGATAAAAGTGAAGCAGTCCGCTATGGGGCCATCGAGCAAAGTCTGGGAAAAATCGACAATTTCTGTCTGTTTTACCTCGATGTTGCTACTTTGGGAATTAGCTATTTTATTGGCTGTTTCAAGCTTATGCCCCATCAGTAAGCGGGGGATGATTTCTGACTCTATTGTTTTATTGAGCCATTGCATCATTTCAGCATTATCTAATTCGCCTAAACTGGATTGGAATGTTTTTTTCAGCGAGTCCGACAAAGCCAATCTCCTAGTGATGCATTGATCGAGACAAATTAAGGGTGCTTAAGGTAATGCGGTCATTAAAATGCTGCACCGCAAAAAATTAACCACCTTTTCCCTCCAAAAAGGGCTATTTGCTTACAAGCCTATTTGGCATTCTTTTTGCATAAATTGCCATAGGGAAACTACCAGTAATAGGGTTACCCCGAGGGGTATATCTTACTAAATAACGTAAACTTTGATTGACACTTTTGGACTTTAAAAGTGGGCTGTAGATTGTTTTAGAGGCGTTTAAGAAAATTTAGCAGACTGTGCATGGAAAAAACATATAGACCACTTTACACCCCAGAAGAGCGGGTGAGAAGAGATGCAACTAAATGGACCCTGGTTCAGGGAATTCTAGCGCCTGTTCAATTTGTTGTGTTCCTAGTGAGTCTTTATCTTGTGCTGCGTTTTCTGTTCACCGGAGAGGGTGAGAGTGCAGCGAATATTTCAGTAGTGATTAAAACACTCACTCTCTACACCATCATGATTACCGGATGCATTTGGGAAAAAGTTGTTTTCAATTGCTACTTATTTGCGCCAGCATTCTTTTGGGAAGATGTATTCAGTATGCTGGTATTGCTTTTGCATACTTTGTATTTGGTGGCCCTAGGAACCGGATATTTAGATCAAACCCAACTCATGTTGCTCGCTTTAGCTGCCTATGCAACCTATGTTGTGAATGCTGGCCAATTTATTTGGAAGTTGCGCATGGCGCGTTTGGATGAGGCTAAAAAAAAGTTGGCAGCCACCACCCTCAATCCCGCAATGGCAAGCCCTCATGGTTGAAATAATTTAAAGGCGATGAATTGATGCTAGAAAATTCTTACACCCAAAAGCGCAGTCAGCTGCAAGAGTATTTCGATCGCACTGCGGTAGATGCTTGGGCTAAGCTCACGTCCACTGCGAAGGTAAGTGGTATTCGTGCCAAGGTTCGTGCTGGGCGCGAAGAGATGCGCCATGTGTTGCTTAGTTATTTGCCGAGTGATTTGACTGGCCAGCGCGTTTTGGATGCTGGCTGTGGCACTGGAGTCTTAGCTGCAGATCTAGCAAAGCGGGGAGCTCATGTTGTCGCGATTGATTTATCCCCAACCTTAGTCGATTTAGCTCGCGAGAGAATTGGTCAGGATGTTGGGTCTGGTTCTATTGAGTTTCGCTCTGGCGATATGCTAGATCCTGCTTTAGGTGAGTTTGACCATGTGGTTTGCATGGATTCGATGATTCACTATCACCATTTAGATATTGCCGATGCGATGGCAAAGCTTGCTGCTCGGACTAGAGCCAATATTGCCTTTACCTTTGCTCCCAACAATGCAGCACTCAGTACCTTGTTAACCATTGGTAGCGTATTTCCGAGAAGCGATCGATCACCATTTATCCAGCCGATTTCGATTGACTCCCTCACCAGAACCTTTAGTAAGCATGATGGTTTAGTAGATTGGGCGCCATTGAGTACCCAAAAAGTGCAACGCGCTTTTTATTTTTCACAGGCGATGCGTTTAAGCAAAAAGCCATCTGATCAGAGTAAAGCGCGATAACCATGAAAATGTTTACTCTGACCTGGCGTGGCAAAGAGTTATTTGAAAATTGGAAGAGAGTGAGTCCAAGGTTCTTACCTTTTGCCGATATC
>CANFRA010000042.1 GCA_947449305.1 Burkholderiaceae bacterium | reverse complement strand
CTGGTTCGCCAAGGCCAATAGTTCCTTGAACCGATGCGCAAGCATCCGGAACGATCTTTACCTTGTGGGCGTGAGCGTTTTGCAAGTTCACAGTGCCAACTCAGACTTGGTTACTCCCTGAACTTCTTAATGCACCCGAAGCAGAGTAGCCGTTCCACCTTGAACCTTAGGGTTCAGGATGACGGCCTAGCGGCCAAGGCGGGGAATTCATGTTACTAAGCGATGTCTTGATGCTCATGTTGTGCGGAAGTATCTCCGGATTTCTGGCTGGACTTTTGGGTATTGGTGGCGGCATGATTTTGGTGCCCTTCATGATCTTGGTTTTCAACCATTTGGGATTTAGCCAGGAAGTGATTGTGCACATGGCCATCGCTACTGGTATGGCTACTATTCTGTTTACCACTACATCAGCTATTTGGGCGCACCATAAACATGGTTCTATTGATTGGAAACTCGTTGCAGCCCTGAGTCCAGGCTTAGTCATTGGCAGTCTGATTGGCGGTAGTGAAATTTTTGAAGCATTAAATACTTCGTGGCTTTCGCTATTTTTCGCAATCTTTATTGTTTACAGCTCGATACAGATGTTACTCAATAAGAAGCCTCAGGCGGGTAGAGAATTGCCGGCTCCTCTTGGGCTCTTTGGCTTTGGCACTTTTGCTGGCGCCCTCTCTAGCCTTGTTGGCGCTGGTGGTGCATTTATCACTGTACCCTTCATGCTCTGGTGTAACGTGAAGCCGCATGTAGCAATGGCAAGCTCTTCTGGTCTAGGATTTCCGATTGCGGCCGCGGCAACCATTGGCTATATGTACGGCAGCTGGAACCACCCTAACCTGCCATCTGGATCTTTAGGCTTTGTTTATGTTCCAGCAGTTGCTTGTATCGTTGCAGTGAGCATCTTCACTGCTCCGCTGGGCGCTAAGATGGCCCGCAAGCTGAATATCGCTCAACTCAAGCGCATTTTTGGTGTGATGTTATTGTTCCTTGCAGCCTTCATGTTTAATGAAAGCCGCAAGGCATTTGGCTTTTAATTAGCTCGTATATTGCTGACGCAAGATATTCTTTTGTACTTTACCCATCGCATTACGAGGTAAGTCGGCAACGATTTCTAAGCGCTTCGGAATCTTAAAGTTCGCAATCTGCGTTTTTAAAGTAGCAATCATTGCTTGGGCATTTAACTTCGCACCAGCTTTTGGCACTACAACTGCCATCACGGCCTCACCAAAGTCTGGATGTGGAATACCAATTACTGCGCTCTCATCTACGCCATCCATATCATCAATAAAGCCCTCGATCTCTTTTGGATACACGTTGTAACCACCAGAAATAATGAGATCTTTGCTGCGGCCAACGATGCACAGGTAGTCTTTTGGAGCTTTGCCACCGTTGGCATCGCCACCCCAACGGCCAACGTCACCCGTCTTAAACCAGCCGTCTTGAGTAAATTCTTCAGCAGTTTTTTCAGGCATACGCCAGTAGCCCGGGAATACATTTGGGCCTTTTACTTGAATGCTACCAATCTCATCAACGCCACAAAGTTTATTGTTTTCATTCACCACGCGGACTTTGACACCTGGTAATGGCAATCCTACTGAACCACCCACACGTGCACCTTTATATGGATTGGAGACCAACATCACTGTCTCACTCATGCCATAGCGCTCCAGAATCGGTTGGCCAATCACTTGCTTGAAAGTATTGAATGTTTCTGTCAGCAGGGGCGCTGATCCAGAAACAAACAAGCGCATATTACGCGCTACTTTCTTATTAAAGCCCTTGTCAGCTAACAAGCGTACATAGAAAGTGGGCACGCCCATCATCACTGTAGATTTTGGCATGTGATGAATCAATTGCGCCGTATCTAAGCGCGGTAACCAAATCATCTTGCTACCGTTGATTAATGCGCCATGGGCAGCTACAAACAATCCATGCACGTGGAAAATAGGCAAGGCATGCAAAAGTACATCACCTTTTTGCCAGCCCCAGAATTTCTGTAAGACCTGAGCATTACTTCCCAGGTTTTTATGAGTGAGCATTGCACCCTTGCTACGACCAGTAGTGCCTGATGTATACAGAATGGCTGCAAGGTCATCGTCTTTAGCTGGCACAGTTTTAAATTGATCACTTAAACCACCTGCGCGCTCTAGCAATGTACCAGTCCGATTTTCATCGAGAGTCAAGACATGTTTAGTGCCTGCCTTAGCAGCTACCTTGGATACCCAGGAGAAATTCTTACTGCTGCAAACTACTACAGCAGGCTGCGCATTCTCCAAAAAATATTGAATCTCAGCAGACTGATAAGCTGTATTGAGAGGTAAATAAACATAACCCGCACGAATCGTAGCTAGATACAGAAAAAGTGCTTCAGGGGATTTCTCAACCTGGACAGCAACCCTTGAACCAGCAGGAAGCTTAAGACTCTTGAGTAAATTCGCCAGCTTAGCAGTGGCGCCCTCAAGATCAGCCCAGGAGTAGTAAAGCCCATCATGCGTTTCTAATGCACATGCTTTCTTATCTTTTGGAAACCCTTTTTCCAATAGCGAATATAAATTCATGAAACCCTCAAATCCAACTAGTAATATTAATTAGCAATTCAAACAATCAATCCAACTTAGCGCCAGAAGCCTTAGCTACTGCAGCCCAACGCTTAATATCGGCATTCAAAAACTTACCGAATGCCTCACCAGAAAGGTTTGGAGTATCAGAGCCATTATTGGTCCAAATGGTTTTTAGTTCTGGAGTGTTGATTGCTTTTTGCACTTCAGCAATCATCTTATCGACGATTGGCTGGGGAGTTCCCTTAGGTGCAAATAAACCATACCAAGTAGAGACTTCGTAACCCACTAAACCTGCTTCTGCAGCAGTTGGCACATTCGGAAATCCAGGTGCGCGTTTTTGCGAAGCGACTGCCAAAGCGACAATGGAGCCATTCTTGATTTGAGCAGCTGAAGAGCCTAGACCATCAAACTCAATATCGACTTGACCGGCAATCAAATCCTGCATTGCTGGACCAGCGCCACGATAGGGAATGTGAGTAATAAATGTCTTAGTCAACATCTTGAATTGCTCACCAGCTAAGTGGTGTGAAGAGCCGTTACCTGCACTAGCATAGTTAAATTTACCGGGATTCTTTTTCAAAAGCGCGATGAACTCTTTTAAATCCTTAACTTGTACATTCTTAGGATTGACAACAATCACTTGGGGTGGATTAGCCACCATAGCCACTGGAATAAAACTCTTCTCAATGTCGTAATCTAAATTTGGATACATTGCCGGAGCGATCGCATGGTGCGCAGCGCCCATAAAGAAGGTGTAGCCATCTGGTGTAGCTTTAGCAGCAATAGAGGCACCAAGTGTTCCACCAGCACCGCCACGATTATCGATAATGATCTGCTTACCTAATTGCTTAGTCAGTTGCGCAGCCAAAGGTCTTGCGAAGGCGTCAGTACCACCACCCGCCGGGAATGGCACGACAAAAGTAATTGGTTTATTGGGCCACTCTTGCGCCATTACTACCAAAGGTGCAGCACAAACTAAAAATATGGCCTGCTTAATCAGGCTCGTAAATCTAAATTTCTTCAACATTTTTGTCTCCTTCAATTACTATTTTGGCTTACTACGTCATGCCGCCAAGCTTACTCCATATGAACCTTAGGCGAATACTCTATGAATTCTGCCTGAGGGCGTCTCCTCCTGCATTCCTAATCAGGGCACCATTAAACGGCCTACTGCCCTTGAATAATCTATCTCTCCCTGGGTAAAGCGTTCATGATTCTCCTCAACAGAAGAAAGATCATATAAATAATTCACCATTAATGCCCCTGATTCACGTAAACCCTTGCGTGAAAGATCGGCCGACCAATTAATTTGATGGAGCTTTGCCCCATTCCCGAGGTGGAACTTGGCCACAGGATTACCGTTGCGCCCAGCTGAGCCGAGGCCTAAGTAGATGCTGGCGAGACACAGCAATGCTGACCTTTCTTTTGCAGTCGCATTGTCAGGATGCCAGCCAGCACTGAGGCGCTCAGTCCAAGAACGTTTTGCTAAACCTAGAGTCTCTAGCGCCTGCTCGCGAGCCGATCTTATTGCGGGCTTGAGTTGCACGTTGGACTGTTCACCGCCAATATCAGCGCCGCTAGCTACCCAATCTATAAATCCAGGAATAGGTGACAAGGTCACAAAAGTTTTGAGGCTCGGGAACTCTTCGTGTAATTGCTCAGCAACTCGCTTAATCAAGAAGTTGCCCATAGAGACGCCACGTAATCCAGGCTCGCAGTTACTAATAGAATAAAAAGCTGCTACTTTGTAATTGGAGGTTTGATGCACTGTCTCAGCCTTCTTATCTACAAGCGGCATGATCACTGCAGGGATTTCTGGCAGGAGGGCAACCTCAACGAAGATCAGTGGCTCATTAGGTAACTGAGGATGAAAGAACGCAAAACATCTGCGGTCAGGCTGCAGACGGCGGCGCAAATCATCCCAACCGTCAATCGCATGAACTGCTTCGTGCTGAATGAGCTTTTCTAAAATCTCAGCAGGTGATTTCCAGTCGACACGATGCATCTTTAAAAAGCCAGGATTAAACCAGGAAGATAAAAGATGGCGCAAATCAAAATCTACTGCAGTTAACTCTGGTTGCTTATCAAGAACCTGCAAAAGATCGCGGCGCATTCCTACCAAAGCAGCGGTGCCATTAGTGGCGCGATTTAAGCGGCGGAATAACTCTTGTCTAGGTGGCTCAACAACTCGTTGTAATTTAATGTAATTACGAGCATTTCCTTCAGCCGAAAAATTTTGTGCGGCAGACATTACTGCTACTGGATCTGGATTGAGTTTCTGAAATAAGTAAGTAAAGAACTTTGCATGCTGATCTTTAGTAAGCTTGTGATAGTTATTAATCACATCATCAGCCATGCTGACAGCATTGGACTCGCCACGCTCAGAAATCAAGCGGGTCACCGCACCAGTAACGCGCGAAAAATAACGGGCTTTTGCTAACTTTTCAAGCATGTGAGTCTCTTCAGAAATACGGCCAAAAAACGATAAATCAATGTATTCCTGCAAAAGCCCTGAAATCCATTAAGTTACAGATTGTAGCTAGAGAATATAGGTATTTAGATATTTTTGCGATGCAACATAAGGTAAATACCAAATAGGATCATTGGCACACATAACCACTGCCCCATCGATAAGCCTAGACCTAAGAGACCCAAGAATGCATCTGGTTCACGCGCATATTCAGCCAAGAACCGGCAGATGCCGTAACCCAACAAGAAAAGTCCTGAGACCTGACCGACACGATGTTGTTTGCTGGAATAGATCCATAACACCACCCCAAGCAAGACACCCTCGCCCAGCAACTGATAGATTTGAGATGGATGGCGTGGGATGTTATCAACCATTGGAAACACCATGGCCCAAGGAAGATCGCTAGGCCTGCCCCATAACTCACCATTAATGAAATTGCCTAGACGTCCAAACGCTAAACCAAAGGGGACTAATGGGGCTACTAAGTCACTCACTACAAAGAAAGTGGTGTTGCGTTTTTTTGCAAACCAATACAAAGCCAGTAGCACGCCTAAAAGACCACCATGAAACGACATGCCGCCCTCCCAAACCTTCAAAATATCCAAGGGATGAGAAAGGTAATAGCCAGGCATATAAAACAAGGTATAGCCCAGGCGGCCGCCAAGAACAACTCCCAAGACACCTGCAAACAATAAATCTTCGAGATCTTTATAAGTCCAACCTAAAGCCTGATAGCGCGCAGCTCGAATCCGCAAACGACCTAACAATAAAAATTGTGCAAAGGCCATGAGGTACATTAATCCATACCAATGAATTGCAAAGGATCCAATACGAATCGCAGCTGGATCAAACTGTGGATGAATCAACATAGAGCCTTAACTCTTGGACTGGTCAAAGTTGTACAACTCATGACCGAGATCTCGGTAAGCTTTATAACGCTCGCGCCCGGCTAAGCGTTCGGCCTCATTGACTGTAACGACTTCAACAATTCGGGGGAAACGTGCAACTAACGCAGCTACGTCTTGTGGCATTCGCATCCCCAGATGAATCATGACATCGGCATGAGGCAGGTTCGATAACGCGGGAGAGGCAAAATCATCCGTTAAAACAATGGGGGTTTCAGTAGCGGCCTCATCATCGATAAAACAATGTGGCAAAAAATCAGTGTTACTAAAAGTCCAGAGTAATTCATCTAGCTTTTTTAAATCAGCCATTTCGCCAACCATCACCACATTACGCACTGGCTGACCTTCAGATGTAGCACTCCAAATTTTGCGCGTCAGGCGACAAGCGTATTCCAGCTTATCAGCGACATTGCTATGAAAGTCGATACGAGCCATAGAACAGAAGAGGCTTACTTTTGCTCAAGTAAAAAATTCACCAGCAAAGGCACTGGACGACCGGTAGAGCCTTTTGCAGCACCACTCTTCCAGGCGGTTCCGGCAATATCTAAATGAGCCCACTTGTACTTCTCAGTAAAGCGCGATAAGAAGCAGGCTGCTGTCACGCTACCTGCCGGACGACCCCCAATATTGGCAACGTCAGCAAAGTTAGATTTAAGCTGCTCGTGATAGGCCATATCTAAGGGCATGCGCCATACAGTATCTAAGGAGGTCTTACCTGCTTTAGTCAAGGCGTTAACTAAAGCATCATCATCTGAAAATAATCCGCTATGCACATGACCCAAGGCGATGACACATGCCCCCGTTAAGGTCGCAATATCAATGACTGCTTTAGGCTTAAAGCGCTCTACATAGGTGAGTGCATCACACAGAATCAAACGGCCTTCAGCATCAGTATTCAAAATCTCGATGGTTTGACCAGACATACTTTTCACAATATCGCCTGGACGAGTTGCTTGGCCTGATGGCATGTTTTCACATGTGGGGATCACACCAATCACATTCTGCTTTAGCTTCATCAAGCCTGCCGTATACAAGGTACCCAATACTGAAGCAGCGCCACACATATCGTATTTCATCTCATCCATGGCTTCGCCAGGCTTTAAGGAGATGCCACCAGTATCAAACGTAATACCCTTACCTACTAAAACAATCGGCGCATCACCAGTTTTGCCGCCCTGATGACGCATGACAATAAATTGGGGTGGCGTTTCAGAACCTTGTGCAACAGATAAGAATGAGCCCATACCCAAGGCTTCTATTTGCTTGCGGCCAAGCACTTCAACCTTTAAGCCAACCTTCTTACTAAGGCCTTGAGCAGTCTTAGCTAAGTAGCTTGGAGTGCAGATATTGGGAGGAAGATTGCCCAAATCTTTTGCTAAATGCATACCCTCAACCATGGCGAGACCTTGTTCCACCGCAAGCTTGAGCTCTTTTGCGCAGTGGTTATTGCCAGCAAATACTAAATGCTTAAAAGTATCTGCCTTATCTTTTGCTTTAAATTTCATAGCGGGTTGACGCACACCGAAACGATAAGCTTGGTCACCTGCATACTGGATTGTGAGTCGTACTTCTTCAGCAATCAACTCTACTTTCTGTGCAAAGCTTGGTACAAACCAAAGCGCATTTTCAATCGAGCCACCACTGAGCGCTTTCAATCCTGCGCGTACTACTTTAGAAAAACTAGTCAGACTACGCTCGCTCGCAAGATGTAAGTCACCTAAACCTAGCAATAGCACCCGTTTTGACTTCACTCCATTTGCAGCCCAAGATTTTTCAGCACGCAAGATACAGACAGATGATTGCTTGTCATCAAGATCACCGAGAACATTCGCGTGGCTCAATGAACCACCAAGCAAGCGGTCAAGCTCGGCCAAAAATCCCGCTTTACTCTTTGCCGCTTTTGCGCCACCAAAATGATCAAAGTCGGCTTTGGAATAGCCCAAAACTAAACAGTCAGAACTCTGAGTTAGCAGGCTTTTGAGACTGGAATTTAAGGCTTTTGGGCTTTGGAGGTCAGCCTGAGGGAAAATCTTGCTACTAAATTGGATTGTCATAATCTATTGCGGTATGTTTAAGTCGTATTAAGGGTGTAGGAAATACTAAAACAGGTCTTTTATCCATTATCCTCCGACATGAGGTGAACTTCTTTTATCTGCGCCACTATAAGCCCTTAAACCCCACTAATAACCCCAGAATCCACATAAACCGCTTCGCATGATTTTTCACCAAGCCCTCCGCCGAGAACTCAGCTATACGACTGGTGGGGTTTTTTTGGTCTTGGTGACCATCATGGTGACCACCTTGGTCATTCGCATTTTAGGATTCGCTGCTAATGGGGCGGTCAACCCAGAGGATGCCGTAGTTTTAATTGCACTGGCTACTCTTGGCTACTTAGCAGTTTTACTCACCGTCTCCCTATTTGTAGCCACCCTCATCGTCTTGGTGCGCTGGTACAAAGACTCGGAAATGATCGTGTGGTTTGCAAGTGGCTTAAGCATTACTAATTTAATTCGTCCTATTCTGCAGTTTGCAACCCCACTCATTATTATCATCGCCCTTTTGGCGCTTTTTGTATGGCCTTGGGCAAATCGTGAGTCCACACTCATTAGTCAGCGCTTCCAACAGCGTGATGATGTTTCGATGGTGAGCGCTGGACAATTCAAAGAATCTGCTAAAGCAGAACGCGTATTCTTTATAGAAGAACTGGACATCGACAAGGGTGAAGTAAAAAATATTTTTGTCGCTGATTCCAAGAATGGCAAGCTCAGTGTTGCCGTCTCCTCTACCGGCTTCATCCAAAACTCTGAAGGCGGGGAGAAGTCGATCGTACTCAATAACGGGCGGCGCTATGAGGGTCAACCGACGCAGCCTGACTTTAGGATTCTCGAATTTGAAGAGTACAGCACCAAAATTCGTAGTAAAGAGGCCCTTGCCCCTGCGCCACGTGATCGAGAAAAGACGATCACTGAGTTATTCACTGCTACCAGTCCTGAAGTCATCAACCCAAATCGCGCTGAATTGCTTTGGCGTATCGGCCTACCACTCATGGCCCTTGGACTAGTACTGATTGCAATCCCACTAGCCTACGTCAACCCACGTCTTGGCAATTACACTGCCATGCTGTATGCAGTCTTAATTTATTTAATCTATAGCAATCTACTGAACTTAGCGCAGAACTTTGTGTCTCAAGGAAAGATCAGCATATTTATTGGTATTTGGCCCATCCATGTTTTGGCTTTTTTAATTGCTTTTGCCCTGATTCGAAATCGGATCAATCCATCATTGAAATGGTGGCGCCGTCAATTACCCGCTGGATTTGCAAGTAAATGAAGTTACTCTTTCCCTTTGTCTATGAGCGCTACCTAGCTAAGCAAATTTATGTAGCGTTTGGTTTTATTTTGTTTGCTCTTGTAGCTCTATTCTTATTTTTCGACATCTTGAGCGAGCTTGGATCAGTCCAGGGTGGCTACACACTACCTCTTGCACTACTGCATGTCCTCCTAAAAGCACCTAGTCGAGTCTCAGAAATCATTCCGATTGCTGGGCTGATTGGCAGTATTTACGTCTTTGCTATGCTCGCTAGCCAATCCGAGTTCACTATCTTGCGAATTGCTGGATTAGACGTCAAGTGTGGTCTGATCACTCTCACCAAAATCTCACTCCCACTCGTGGTTCTCACACTCATTACGAGCGAATGGGTTGGCCCCTATTCCGAGGCTAAATCAGAGCAAATTCGCATGAAGGCATTGGGCTCTGCTTACTCATCACAATTTAGAACTGGTGTTTGGGTAAAAGATCGATTGCGCGATGAGGATGGCAGCGGCCCAGTGAGGCCCGGCGTGCGCTATGTCAATGTCGGCAAAGTTGATAAAGATAATGCCATCAGCAATATTCGAATGTATGAGTTTGATGACACCTATCGCCTACTATCCATTAGAAGCGCTAACTCAGGCCAGTTTGATGAAACTGGCATTTGGGTACTCAATGATGTTGTGGAAACTCGGTTCAAAGAAACCAAGCAAACTGACCCATTGAACGCAGTTTTTTCTGCACAGACATTTAAACATCCCATGATGATGCTGGAGTCTGAAGTAACACCCAAAATTTTGAGCGTGCTACTGATTAGTCCGGAAAAGATGTCCATTGTGAGTTTAGGTCGCTTTATCTCTCATCTTCGTGATAACAAACAAGATGCGCAACGCCACGCCATTGCCTTCTGGAAAAAGGTGGTTTACCCCTTTACAATTTTTGTGATGCTCGCCTTAGCATTACCTTTTGCTTATTTAAAAGTGCGTGCTGGTAGTGTAGGCATCAAAGTTTTTGGCGGCATCATGCTTGGCATGAGTTTTCAACTCTTTAACTCTTTGTTCTCCAATGTCGGTCTATTAGGAGCTTGGCCAGCCCTATTGACGGCTCTAACACCTCCCCTTCTTTACTTCCTCTTGGCTCTAGTAGCATTACGCTGGGTATCTAAAGCTTAATACCCAAAATTCATTTAGAATTTGATTCCTATATCTTCGTTGATATATAGATAGGAATTAATATGAATCTCCATCAATTTCGCTTTGTACGTGAAGCAGTTAGACAAAACTTCAATCTAACAACGGCTGCCAAGGCCCTCTTCACTTCTCAGCCTGGCGTATCTAAGGCGATTATTGAACTCGAAGATGAGTTGGGAGTAGAAATCTTTCGCCGTCACGGCAAACGCATTCGCTCACTCACCGAGCCAGGTAAACGAATCTTGGTCTCCATTGAGAGGATCTTAGACGAAGTAGAAACCTTAAAACGCGTTGGCAAAGATTTTGCAAGTCAAGATCAAGGTAGCTTGGTGATTGCGACAACGCATACGCAAGCCCGCTATGCGCTACCTAAAGTTCTCATGGAGTTTACAAAACGCTTTCCAAAAGTACGTGTCAGCATTGCGCAAGGCAATCCTGGACAAATTGCTGAACTCCTCACTCATGATCGGGCTGATATCGCGATTGCCACAGAAGGTATCGCCAATACCCCTGGAGTACTTTCTCTGCCAGGCTATCAATGGCATCACGTTGTGATGGTGCCATTAAGTCACCCACTACTAAACCAAGCCACAGTGACATTAGAAGAAATTGCAAAGTATCCGATCATTACCTATGACAAAGCCTTTGCAGGCCGCAGCAAAATTGATGCCGCTTTTGCCCAAAGAAACATCACACCAGATATTATTTTGGAAGCGATCGATGCCGACGTTATTAAAACCTACATAGAAACCGGTATGGGTATTGGTATTGTTGCAGGCCATGCTTATGATCCCGAACGGGATCGCAACCTGAAAGTGATTCAAGCAAGCCATCTATTTGGCAACAATGTTACCCATCTTGGCGTCAAACAAGGCGCCTATCTCCGCTCCTTTGTGTATACCTTCATTGAATTATTCTCGCCGACTTTGACTAAGAAAATTGTCGAGCAAGCAATGAATAATGAATCCGACTCGTATGAGATTTAAATTTAAAGTCTTAACCATAGGCCAGTAAAGATGTCTTACTCAAATTTATTATCCGAAGCAATTAACCAACACCAATTGGGGAATTTAGCAAAGGCTAACGAAATCTATACGCTGGTCCTGGCGATGGATCCAAATCATCTACAAGCCCTATGTTTGAGTGGCGCATTGGCTCAGGAATCTAGGGACTTTACTAAAGCAATTACGCTCTTTTTGAAAGCCAAGCGACTCAATCCAGCTCTGCCAGCAATCTATCTTCAGTTAGGAATATGCCACTCCAATATTGGTGAACTAGAAACTGCGAATGCTTTATATAAACAGGCTTCATTATTGGCCCCCAATCAAACTGAGCCTATGGTTAATCTTGCCAACAATCTCACTAAGTTACAGCAATTTCAGGAAGCGCTTGAGCTTTATAAACAAGCTCTTTTAATTATCCCTACTTCAGCCCTGCTTCACTACAACATTGGCACGCTATTTCTAAAATCCATGAAGCCTGAAGACGCACAAGTCTGGCTGAGAAAGTCTGTTGAGCTTGATGCTAATAATACAAGCGCGTGGAACAGTCTTGGAGTAGCCTTAACTGAACTAGGCCAATTAGAGCTCGCACTCAGTGCCTACACTAAGGCCATTGATTTAGACTCTCAATTTGAGGAACCTTTATTCAATAGCCACACCGTTCTCATTGATCTTGGTAGATCGGGCGAAGCAATCATTGCCCTAGAAAAAGTCTCAAAGCTGGCCCCATCGAATCCTACTTATCGTTTTTTCTTGGGCATGCTTCAAATATATACTGGCGACTCTCATTCGGGGAATCGCACTTTAGATTCTATAGCCAATGAAGAGCAGACTTTTGCTGAGATGACGTCTTGGGAATATCTCAAGAGCCTTGATCTTCAATCAGCAACCTTGGTTGGCAGCAACACCAAAACAATTGATATCGCATTCAACGAAGCTAAACTGAACGGACTGATTCTTGAGTTTGGTGTCTATAACGGAAAATCTATACGTTATATTGCTTCTTTGACAGATTCAAAAATACATGGCTTTGATAGTTTTGAAGGCATACCTGAAAATTGGAATACTGAGCCAAGTGGAAGCTACAGTGCAAATGGCCAATTACCAACTGTTCCGGATCATGTCATCCTGTATCAGGGTTGGTTTGATAAAACCATCCCTCCTTTTAAAAAGCAAAACACTGAGCCCATTCGATTTATTAATATTGATTGCGATCTTTATAGCTCCACCAAAACTATCTTTGACTTATTGGGACCTCAAATGATTTCCGGGACCGTCATCGTTTTTGATGAATTAATCGGCTACCAATCCTGGAAAGATGATGAATTCAAGGCCTTTGAGGAGGCGGTTTTAAAATACGGCTGGCAATATCAACTGCTCTGTTTTAGCTTCGCCACAAAACAAGTTGCGATAAAAATCATTTAATTCAAGACTGGGGTGGTGCCTCGGGGCGGACTCGAACCGCCACGCCTTGCGGCACCGGATTTTGAGTCCGGCACGTCTACCAATTCCATCACCGAGGCAGGTGTTTGCAGTGGAAATTCTGCTAACTAGGATGCTTTATTACTGCTAAGACATGAGAGTGTAACAAAAAACGGCTCCCAATCCCCTATCTTTGGTCTAGAACCCTTTAAAATGAGGTCCTCTAGCCAAATTATTAAAAGGAATTACCCGTATGGCCGGCCACTCGAAATGGGCCAATATTCAGCACCGCAAAGGTCGTCAAGACGAAAAGCGCGGCAAGATTTGGACAAAACTCATTAAAGAAATTACTGTCGCTGCCAAATTAGGTGGCGGCGAT
>CANFRA010000041.1 GCA_947449305.1 Burkholderiaceae bacterium | reverse complement strand
GATCCCATAACCAGCAGCATCATCTTTTGCACTGTTAATACGGGTACCGGAAGATAAGCGTTGTACAGAAGCAGACAAGCTCGCTTGAGCGGTACTTAAGTTCTTTTGGGCATACAGTGATGCCATATTGGTACTAAGGACTGCGGCCATGATTGATTCTCCTAAAACTGGTTTGTTTAAAGACTTCTACAGACACTGTTACGGCAATAGCGGAAGATTTCTTTAGTTATTTGTTATAAATTATGGTATTAATTTCATAAGTCATTGTTTTTATTATGTTTTTTATTATTTCGGTTTATTGAAAATTGCCTGTTTTTACGATTTAAGTAGGCTCATTTCTCTATTTTTCACTGCTAAATGAGGCTTTTATGGCACCTTCCCCGCGAAGTGATGTCTATAAAGCATTGTTATGGGTGATTTAGGGCTTATTTCGAGTATGATTTGAAGGAAATTTCAGCTGTATTAGCACTTTTGTTGTTTTTATATTTACCAATCAAATCATAAAGTTAGGCTTTATTGCATGGCAGCACTTGGGATTACCCTTCAACGCTTAACTGGATCCTCTGCCAAGGCGGCAGTTCCCATTTTTGTGTTGCTGGTCCTGGTGATGATGTTGGTGCCATTACCCCCAATAGCCCTTGACCTTCTTTTTACCCTCAGTATTGGTGTCTCTATTCTGGTTTTGATTGCGGCGATTAATATCCGCAACTTCAAAGATTTCATTGCCTTTCCTACCATTCTGCTGCTCACTACACTGCTACGCCTATCGTTAAACGTAGCCTCAACTCGAGTGGTTTTGATTGATGGTCATAAAGGGCCTGATGCTGCCGGTAAAGTGATTGAGGCCTTTGGCCAATTCATGATTGGCAGCAATATTACTGTCGGTATCGTGATCTTTATTGTGATCACCATCATTAACTTTGTCGTGATCACCAAAGGCTCTGGCCGCGTAGCTGAAGTTTCTGCTCGCTTTGCTTTGGATTCCATGCCCGGCAAACAAATGGCGATTGACGCTGACCTTAATGCAGGCGTTATTAAGCAAGAAGAGGCTAAAGAGCGCCGCGCAGAGGTGTCACAAGAAGCTGACTTTTATGGCTCTATGGATGGTGCCTCGAAGTTCGTGAGGGGCGATGCCGTTGCGGGCATCATGATTTTGGTGATCAATCTGATTGGCGGAATCATGGTTGGGGTGATTCAAAACAACCTTAGCTTTACCACTGCGTTTAATACTTATGCGACTCTATCGATTGGTGATGGTCTCGTTGCACAAATTCCGGCACTGATCATTTCTACTGCAGCAGGTATTTTGGTTACCCGTGTTGCGACCGAAGATATGTTTGCCGACCAGGTTTCAAAACAGTTTGGTGGCAACAGTGTTGCCCTGGGCATTGCTGGCGCTGTTTTAGGAGTTCTAGGTCTTATCCCAGGAATGCCCCATATGGCCTTCTTAGGTTTTGCATCTTTATTTGGTGGTCTAGCCTGGCTTATTAAGAGGCGGGTTACCAAGGAAAAGGTGAAGGCGGCCGAAATTGCCGCATCTCCCGTCGCCCGCGCAGAGCTTGGCTGGAGTGATGTGCCGGTGATTGAACCGCTTTGTCTTGAGCTGCCTTATCGCTTAATTCCGCTGGTGGAAAAAGGTGATGAGAGCGACTTAATTAAGCGCATTCGTGCTATTCGCAGAAAATTCATTAGCGAGATTGGGTTTCTGACTCCATCTGTTCATATTCGCGACAACTTGCAACTGCAGGCAGAAACTTATCGCTTCTTGCTCTATGGTGCTGAGATTGGCCGTGGCCAATGTTTGCCAGATCGATTGCTTGCTATTCAACCAAGCGGTGCGGAGCAAATTCCAGGAATTAAAGTTACTGACCCCACCTTTGGCATGCCAGCTATTTGGATCAACCCAAGCCAACGTGACGATGCAATTTCTAAGGGATATACCGTTGTTGAGCCGGCAGTGGTTCTTGCGACTCACTTAGATTACCTTGTGCATAAGCATGCCAATGAACTCCTTGGTAGACAAGAAACCCAAGATCTACTTGAGCACTTCAAAGCTAACTACCCTAAATTGGTGGAAGACGTCATTCCTAAAGTGGTGACAGTTGCCAACCTTCAACGCCTCTTGCAATTACTGCTTGAGGAAGGCGTACCCATTAAAGATTTGCGCACTATTCTGGAAGTGGCGAGCGAAGTCGCTCCTAAGACGCCTGATCCAATTGATATGTTGCAACCCGTTCGAATGGCCCTGCGTCGCTCCATCGTTCAAAAAACCTTTAATGACTCCAATGAATTTACTGTTGTCGGAATTCAACCGGAGTTTGAGGGCTTGATTGAGCAAGCTATTGGAAATAACGCTATTGCTCCTGACGGGGTGATTGAGCCTTCATTAGCCCGTCTCTTCTGCGAAGAAGTCATGCGCGGTATTGATGCTTTGGAGGCTGACAACCTGCCCCCAGTGATTGTTACCACCAGTCGCTGCCGCCTTACCTTCTCTCGTCTTGCAAGACGGGTGCGTCCAGAGGCGATTGTCTTGGCAATGAGTGAGTTACCCCCTGGTGCCACCATCACCTATCGTGATACTTTATGTAAACAGACTGGTAAGTCATAATGAATCATTGGATGACTAGTTAAATATGGGCCCACAAAAATTTACCGCTGCCAATTCAGCCGAAGCTCTCAAGATGGTTCGAGACAAAATGGGCTCGGACGCCATGATTCTGTCGAGCAAGGATGTGGATGAAGGTGTAGAAATTGTTGCGATCTCACCAGATGCACTGGCTCATCTTGCATCTCAAAAAAATCCCTTCTTAGCTAATAAAACTTCAGGCAACCAGGATAGCAACGCATCAACACCTGAGCCTCAACTCAACACGCCAGTCTTTGAAGAAATTACTAAAGAAGTACTTCCTAAAATTACGACTCCGTCTATGGACGTTGGTGGCCTTATCGTAAAAGACATTATTACTAGCTCTCCAGCAGATGCCTCTAATGGTGCTAATGCTATTAATGCCAACCCATTAGCTGCATCGTCTGTATCAACAACGCCAACTGAGAGCCCACGCGTAGAGCAACTTTTTTCAGAAATTGAGGTAGTCAAAAAACTACTGCAATCCCATCTGGCCTCGAGCTATTGGAATAATCTGCAACAAGAGTCTGCTGGCCATGCCGAGGTCACCAAAACCTTATTGAGCGCTGGTTTTTCACCCAAGCTGTGTGCCGAGCTTGTACAAAACCTAAGCGAAACTGGTGATGTCAAATCTTTATTAGCAGAAGTGCAAAAGCGTCTTGAGCACAGCATCAAGACAATTGATCCACTAGAAGCTTTTGATCGCGGTGGAATCTTCGCATTCATTGGGCCTACCGGTGTCGGTAAAACGACGACTGTTGCTAAAGTTGCGGCACGTTGCGTTCTGCGCTATGGCAGAAACCAAGTAGCTCTTTTAAGTACAGATACTTACCGAATTGGCGCTCAAGAGCAATTAAAAGTATTTGCTCGTATTCTTGGCTTACCAGTGATTTCACTGCGTGATAGCGAAGATCTTGAATCAAAGCTCAATGAGTTATCGCAGCGTCACATCATTCTCTTAGATACCGCTGGCGTTAATCAGCGTGATGTCCTGATGATTGAACAGTCGCAACTCCTCAAAGAAGGTTCTCGCGATGCTCATCGCATTTTGGTGATGAGCTCGACCACAGATCTTCGAACCCAAGAAGACGTGATCATGCTCCACAACCAGGCCTCGATCGATGCCAACCAATCCCGCATCATGGGCGCCATTATTACCAAGACCGATGAGGCAGCTCAAATTGCCCCTGTTTTGGACTCATTGATGCGCCACGAGCTTCCTTTGATGTTCTTATCCAACGGTCAGCGCGTTCCAGAGGACTTAAGCCAAGCAAATGTGGCTTATCTGGCACATCGCGCTATGCATCCCCGCTCATTGAGTAATAATCTGAATGTGATGGACGATCAGATACCTGCCTTAATGGCGGATTACCTGAATGATTGGATGAAAAAGAATAGCCTATGACATCAAATGAGAATCGCACCAGTATTGGAAATACTGATCAAGCCGAAGGTCTAAGGACCATGTTCGGCCTTGCGCTTCCTAAGGTGTTTGTCATCAGCAGCGCACTGAGCAGCACCAATACTGCAGCGCTTGGTCTTGGCACTGCTCATGCCCTAAAGGGCCTTGGTCATAAAGTACTCTTTATTGATGAGATTCCGGTCAGCGAGCGGCATAGCACCAACGGAATCCCATACCCAGTTCAATACGACTTAGGCCAGGGATTAGCTAATCTAGTACCCCTCTCAAAAAGCATTCGACAGGTGGATGATAATTTATGGTTCGCCGTAGGCTCCAAGATTGCAAACTATCAAAAGACTCGCAAAATTAACTCGATTCCGCTCGATGTACGACTACGTCAGGCAGGGCTTGCGGTTGACTACATTGTGATTGTCACCAATAAACCACTCCACTCTGTGATCCCTGTCTATAGTCAAAACGCCCATCACTTATTAGTCAGCGGTGTTGATGAAGCATCCTCCATTAGAAGTATCTCCATGATGCGCGAGCTCATTGTGTATGGTGCTACCTCCACTATTCCGATCATGATGATTGGTGGTAATTCTGCTGGTCAAGGGCAAGTGGCGTTTGAAAAATTGCGCTCGATGGCAAAAAGCTATCTCGAGCAGTCCATCGAGTTATTAGCCTGGCTTGGGGCGAAAACTGTTGGTGAGCTCTTTGGTGCTAATCAAGATAATGATACTGACTTAATCATTCCGTCTAATACGTTTGACCAGATTGCTAAACGCATTAGTCAATAAGCTGATTTCTTAAAATTATCAATGCCCTTAGCTCGTAGTCAGACCTATAGTAATTCGAGCTTAGATGAGGACATCAAGAAGTACGCTCCTCTCGTTAAGAAAATTGCCTATCAAATTGTTTCTCGCTTATCTGCCAACGTAGAAGTTGACGACTTAATTCAAGAAGGAATGACTGGCCTTTTAGATGCCCTTCAGCGCTATAAGCCACAGCCCAACTTAAGCTTTGAGGTTTATGCAAAAACCCGTATTCGTGGCGCAATTTATGACTCCTGCCGCCAAAATGATGTTCTTCCAAGACACCAGCGCGATCAGTTAACTGCATTAGAGAAGGCTACACGGTCTTTGGAACAAAAATTAGGCAGGACTCCAGATGATCATGAGATTGCAGAGGCAGCTGGCCTGACTCTTGATGAGTATTTTGCTACCTTAGGCAACATGGTTAACCTCATGCCTCTCGATGAGCTGCCAGATAACATGATGCCCATGGAACATAATGTGGATCCCGTGCAGCATCTATCCATGAAGCAGGTGGGTGCAAAACTGGAGGAAGCTCTAAAAATACTACCTAAAAATGAACAGCTGGTGATGAGTTTGCACTACCAAGATGAACTGCCATTTAAAGATATTGCAAGTGTGCTGAACCTAACCCCAGGTCGTGTAAGCCAAATTCATTCTCAGGCGATGGTCCGCATTCGCGTCCATTTATCCAAAAGCTCACACGAGCTTTCGTAAGACCTACTTACTTAAACTTTTTTGGAGAGGATGCCACTCTCCACCCCAGGAATAGATCCCTTATTGGAGTAGGTGGCTGAGTCTGATTGCTGGGCAATATAGGCCTGCAGCGCGGCATTTTTCTGGATCGCCAAACGGATCAATTCACCGTTAATTTGATGATCTAAAGTAGCAGCTTCTAACTTTGCATTCACTTCCTCTTTGAGAGGAGAAGGCAACTGATCAATGTCTTTCTTTAACTGCTCGATTCCGCCGGGATAAGCGTTCAGCTCATCTAAAGCAACTTGTGTTTTGGCTAGAGCATCAGTCATACCATCAATATCGTTTTGCTCAAGTCGCAAACGAAGATGCGCTAGGGAGCTAGCGACATTACTAATTTGAACAGCTGGATTGGAACTCAATTAAGAAGACTTTTTGCTATCGATTGCAGCGATTGCATCGCGCAACATGTTCTCAGCTATCTTAGGAAAATCAATCTTATATTCACCCTTGTCGATTAAGCGACGAATCTCTTGGAGAGCCTTCGCTTCTGACATGGTGGCTGCCGCTGATCCTGTTTGAGCTGCTTGAACTAAATCGGGATTAACAGCTAAATTTACTGCGGAATTTGATGTTTTAGCATCGGCTGCGGAGTTATTTTGAGATACGCCTTGCCCACCAGCAGTCGTTTTAGACTCCGGATTTAGCGGAACAGATGTGCGCGTATCATTAATTTTCACAATAACCTCTTGATTATTCTAACTTAATTACAACTAAACCTTCACTTATTACTCGACCCTGCGCCTGCTTGCCACTGGCTAATTTAACCCGAATTGGGTCATTTATACCAGCTGCATTTAGTGCCGTTCCAGTGCCTGAAGCCTCAAAACCCTCTCCTTGCACCTGAATTCGCACAGGATCTCCAGCCTTTATTACGGCTAAGTTCTTCAAATTGTTTAGGGTTATTAATCCCCCCGCCTGAATAGGTCTAATTGCCTGGCGCCCAATGGCCTGCTCAGGCTTTTGAATAAAGCCCTCTGGCAGCTCTCCAATATCGCCCTGAGCTACCGAGAGGTCCTGGGCATAGACCCGCGAATTGCCCTGAATATAGCGGGCTGCAACGAGATATTCGGCATTAATCACGATTTTGACCGGTAAATTCATGGTCCAGTTAGCCCCATTGGTGCAGCGCAAGTCCAGATTCACCCTGCCCCATATTTTGGTGTTTTGGGGCAATAGGACCTGGACACCGCCTGGACAAGGGGGGACCTTATTTTTGGTATTAAGGTACTCAATGCCAACCTTATAGGCAGGATCGTTTAGCTGACTAAAAATAGCTTTTTTGACCGCCCGATCTATTTCCAAGGGAACCTGGGCAAATACCCAAGAGGAGCCCAAGCTCAACACTAGGCCAAGGAAGAGTCTGGAATAAATCTGGTAACTCATAGATATATCCAAGTATAGGGTTTGCTAGCGCCATCAAGTGCAACGCCCTTCATCCAATGAGGCCCAGTTAACAGACCAGGCAACAGGAAGGTGTTCATATTAATAACAGGGTAAATTTCTGAGGCATGCAATGCATGAATTTCAACTCCGGCGCACAGACGCATCACTTTTTGAGCATCTGCAACACCCCCCAGAACATCAACAGATCCTACTGGAGAATCTATCCCGGAGATGGAGAGCAACTGAACCCAACTGACAGCATAAAACTTATCAGCGCGTTTAAAGGGAATCATCCGAATACGCTTCAGACTGCTTGGCAAAACAATTCGGACATACTCATTGGTCTGATCAATTCGACCCATGATTCTTCGCAAAATGCCACCAGCTAAATCCATCTGCCTTGAATTAGTCTGCACACCACGAATATCAATAAACAAACTCAAAGCCTGTTTACTAGCATGCATTGAAAATCCAGGCGGCAACAAACGCATTGCTTCAGCAAGAGTTTCTAAAATCTCTTGATCAGCGTATACGCCATCTGCCTCAATATGCTGAGACAAACCTTGGAGCGCACCCTTAAAGGAAACTTGACCTAAACTCGTCAAGGCATCTTGATGCTCTGCCAGCAAGAAATCCATCTCTGTAGAGCTAGCTACACCAGAGTGATTCACCATTTCTCGCACACGCTGCACAATGTTGAGTCCATTGCGACGCTGAGGAAATAACATCTCAAAGTCCGGACTTAGGATCTGTCTTACCTCAGAAGAAATTGCAGGTGTCTGCGCTTGATGAGATGGTGCATCTAACTGATCCTGATTAGCAGAAAAAGAATTTCGTTGATCAGCACCAGAAGTATCCATCCGCTGGGACATTAAATCGGACATCGCCGCGGAGATCTCACCAATCACAGCAATCTGCTGTGGCAGTGGCGCATTTGGGTTTCCTGACTCTAGGGCAAGTAAGGCCTTCTTGAGTAGCTCAATAAATCCTTTTGCAACCGGCAAAATAGCTGGGTTCTCTAGTCCAAGCTGCCCTGAAATATCGGAAGTCAGGGCGCTAATTTGGGCTAAGCCCACACTGCCCAAGGCATCAGCAAGATCTCTTGCATGAAGTGCCGCCTGTTGCATGGATGGCGGGTCTTGCTCAAGAGAAACAACCAGCCCCTCAAAGGAGCGATTGATATCGACAATAAATAAGGCTAAATAATCACTTGTCACTAGTAAGTATCCGCTCTACTACCGCCAGCCTCATCTTTGGAGGTCTTACTATAGTCTTTTTGAATAGCACCCTGAAGAGCAACATCCATCTCCTCTAGAACACCTTCCATTCGGGTAACCTGTCGATCTAGCTGACTCAAGGCAACAATTAAAGCCTCAGACTCTCTAGAGATATTCTGCAAATCATGGCTTTCAATATTTCTCTTTTTCAAGAAACTATCCACAATAGATTGCTGTAAAGAGGCCAAAGAAGCATCCATATTTTCAACAATCTTATTTAAGCGCATTGCGCACTCAGGCATGCTAATCGGATTTTGGCTGCCGGCGCTAGAGAGAGTCAACTGAAGTGCTTGCTCCCGCAAAGCCGTAATCTCAGACTGTAGGCGCTTCAAATCAGCTTCTGCAACCTGAGTTGGCACCATGCTCTCAACAGCCTTACGTCGCTCAGCAAAATTCTCATCATTAATGATGGTATGGAAACGCTTAATCGCGTTTAATACTTTGCCGCCAAGTTGGCTAATTTGGCTAATGGCAATTTGGGTATACGGCAGAATATCTTGGGTTTCTTTGAGGGCCGAAATCTGCTCCGAAGAAGCTCCAATATCAGCAAAATCAGCAAAGCCAAAACTTCGGCCGCTCACGATATTGACAATTAATGCCCCAAAAATACAAATCACAGTGAGCATCTTTAGCGCATTCATAAGGAGCTCGCTATCAGCATTATTGAGATCGGCCTCCATGCTGCTCAATAGGCTGGTGATGCTGTCACGATCTTTAGTGAGATCTAGTAACTTCACTCTGGACGCATTGAATTGATTAATTGCCTCAAGATATTCGCCACTCTTGGCCCATAAAGGCAGCTTTTTAAGTGCTTTATAAATCTCTTCTTGGCGTGCCGATAGCTTATCTGCTGCAGCCAAGCTATCTAAGGCAGTTCTTTGCTCGGCCAACTGCGTGAAGCTCGTTTGCAAGGTAGCAAATGTTTCACCATCAGGGGGCCCATTAAGCCATACGGGGCCAAGCTTGCCGATGGTGTTGAGTAGCTCGGCCGTCTTACGTAATGGTGATTCAGTACGAATTCGACCAAGATCAAGCATTCCTCCTGCAGAGGAGAAATTTAAAAAAGATTCAAATCCTGTAGACAAGGCCGCAATTTGCTTTTCTTTTGAAAGCAGCACCTTCAGGTTGTCACGAATCACAATCAAACGTGCACGCAAGTGCTGATCAGACTTCACCTTATCATTTGCCAGCTTTTCAAGATTAGGGTCAAGACTATCTGATCCTAAAAACTTATCGAGTTGCTTATAGTTTTTATTGAGCATCAAGAAATAACCGGCTACAGGCTCGCGAGGCGCTTCCAAAGAGGTTCTAAGCGAACCAAGCGCTTCAATGCCTGCCTTAACAAACTTGACCTTTTGGGCAATATCTGCGGCACGGGCATGCTGCTCTTCACTTAAAAAATAGCTTCCTGCAATTGCGCCAAGCGCAATTAACAGCAACAAGGTGGAAATCATTTTTTTGCCAGCTGCACCAGAAAGACGCATACGTCCGAGCTGTAATTGACCGATCATGTCATCTCCACTAAATCGATTACGGGTATAGATAAATTACTGCACTGAACTGTGCCATCATGATTAATGTCAGATTCAAAGGGGCCATAAGTTTTTGAAGCTCTAAAACCGATATGGGCATCATCATTATTTTTCAAAATGATTGCCCAGGTTAATGGCAAGTTGACATCGTTCGGCAGCGCAGTACTCTGATCAAAATTAAACAACTTGTGAGGCGCTACTAAAAAAACGGGTACACCTTCATAAACCTCTAAACGATCTTCAAGCCAACCAATCTGCTCTCGATCACCCAGATGAAAAATAGAAGAAATGCTCGACAAAGGAAGACTAAAACGTTGGCCTGGTATCTCAAACCCGAACCACTGATTTTCGTGTGAGCTCATTAATCTAGATTCAAAATTGGTTTTATTAAACTGCCATCAAATGTGAGGTAAACCGCTGTTATTTCACAATATATTCTTAATCTGAATATTACCTTAATTAGCTAAATTTTAGGGCAAAATAAGGCGGTAATGAAGGTTAACCTTGGTCAAAAACTATCTAGCCAGCTAACGCTAACGCCACAGCTAAGGCAGGCTATTCGCCTCTTACAAATGTCGGCCCTAGAAATTGAGCAAGAACTGATACAAGCTGCCGATGAAAATCCTTTTCTAGATTTTGATAACAGCCCCAGCGAAGATTTTGTTGATCCGATTCTAGAATTCTCACACCGCTCTTCATCCTCCAAGCTACAAAGAGTTGATGCTGAAGATATGGAGGAGTTCTCTACCCTCTCCAAAGAAGATACCCTGCTTGAATTCCTCATGCATCAAATATCAACGGTTAGGGCAAACCCCGACGTCAAAAAGATTCTGTATTTCTTAGCTGGTTGCGTAGATGAGAAAGGCTATCTGAGGGAGTCCCTTGAAGAACTCAGAGCAAGCCTCGATCAATTAGATCTCTCTGTAGAGCCATCCGAACGAGACCCCCTTTTTGATGAAGCCTTAGGATTACTTAAAAAACTAGATCCTCCTGGCGTGGGCGCAATGAATCTGCAAGAGTGCCTATTACTGCAACTTGAAAATACTAGCGATGTAGATGAGCACATTGTTCAGGTTGCTGGCGATATCGTGACCCATTGCCTTGAAGAACTGGGTAAGAATAATCACGACAAAATGAAGCAAAAAGTGAAATGCAAAGATTCAGCACTGCATGGCGCGATCAAACTGATTAAGTCACTCAACCCTTCTCCTGGATTGCAATACTCAACCGATCCAGGTCAGGTAGTCACGCCAGACGTCTTTATTAAAAAGGTAAATAAGCGCTGGGTTGTGGTGCTGAACCCCAATAACCAACCCAATGTTCGGCTCAGAAGTGAATATGTTGAGGCTGTCAAAGACATTAAGAACACTCCGGACAACATGCCGTTCTTAGAAAAGTTTAATGAAGCCAAGGTATTAATTAGGAGCGTTAAGCAACGCGGCGACACAATTCTTAAAGTAGCCCAAGCAATTGTTGAGAAACAACAAGGCTTCTTTGAGCATGGTGACCTGGCGATGCAACCTTTGTTGTTAAAAGAAATTGCCGAGACAGTGAGCTTACATGAATCAACCATCTCTCGAGTAACCAATCAAAAGTATCTGCAATCGAGTCGCGGCACATTCTCCTTCAAATACTTCTTTGGAGGTCAAATTAGTCGTGAGGCCGGGGAAACCGTTTCAGCAAAAGCAATCCAGACACTGATTAAACAAATGATTCAGAGTGAACCGACTGAAAAGCCGTTGTCTGATGGTGATATTTCTACCCTACTGAACAATGAAGGCTATCAAATCGCCAGAAGAACGATTGTCAAATATCGAGAAATACTTCGAATACCGCCTGTGCATTCTAGGAAGAAGCTCAATCAAGAGCTTTAAGCCGCAATACCTAGCTTTTTATAAAACCGAATATCGGCCTGATCGCGCATAAAGTCTTTGATAGTTAAATTGGAGGTGCCTTGGGTAGTTTTATTTTTATCCCAGGTATTAAATTTGTGCTGAATTAGCATCACCGTGGATTTTGAATCCAACTGAATCATTGGCTCAGTAAAGCCATTGGTAAAGCTAGGCTCCTCCTGAGCCTTCTTCTCATTATCATAAGAGCATTTTTCAAGATACTCCCGCTTAAATGCAAAACTATTTGCAGTAGCGTGATTGGGGCCAAAAGGTCCAGATACAGAAACTTTATTGGTAAACGTGTTGTAAATAAATATCTTGGATGAGCCGGCAATTAGCTTTTCTGATTTAGATAGCATCTCCACTGCGTGACTAATACGACTTGGTGGGTAGTAATCATCATCATCAAAATTGATCAAGATTTGGCCCTTGGCTTGCTCTCCCAAGAAGTTTCTTTTAAAGCCTAGCGTTTTTCGCTCATCAAACTTAAAGTATCGAATTCTTTTATCTTTTGATAGTAGATCTTCAATGGGTTCTTCCCCATCATCTGCAATCAATATTTCAAAGTCACCTAGATAATTCTGCCGATAAATATTCTTTAAGTACTGCGGTATAAATAGACGACGATTGTAGGTGGGGGTGAGGATGCTGACTAGTAATTTAGCTTTGCCATTCATGATGCTAATTATTTTAGCAAGGAAAGGATCACATTCGGCATTTGGTTAGCTTGGGCCAGCATAGCGGCTGAGGCCTGTTGGAGGATCTTACTTCTAGTGAGGTTTGAAGTCTCGGAGGCGTAGTCAGTATCAACAATGCGACTATAAGCATCGCTTAAGTTACTAGAGAGGGTTTGCAAGTTATCAATTGCGTAGCTAATTGAATTAGAAAGTGCACCCAACTCAGCGCGATTACTTGAATTGATGGTGATAGCGTTGGATATTGAGGACGTAGAAATGGCTGCTGATTGATGTGTAAATACGCCATCACCAGTACTAGTCAAATTAATTGCTGAACCACCATTCGTTGCGGATAACTCAAATGAGTTGGCATCATTTTTGATAACAAAGTAGTGTCCACCTTCGGAAAGGCCGCCAATTACCACACCACCGTTAGCGCTATAAACAACTTCATCTCCAGTTGATAGGCCGTGAGTTGTTGAATTAATTAAGTTCCCATTAACAGTAAAGCTCTGAGAACCAATGCCAGAACTAGTAAAGTTAATTGCTGGACCGCCACTTGTTGCAGACAGTTCAAATTTAGTTGGGTCACTCGTAGTAATGGCGTAATACGTTTGATTATTGGTTAATCCACCAATTGCATTACCAGAACTATCGACGTGATACGTAATCGCTTGGCCATTTGTAAAGCCATGATTACCACTGCTATCGGTCAAAGTATTGGATATCGGACTAAAGTATTGCAAACCACTACCAGGGGCAGTTAAGGTAATCGCTGATCCACTAGGACTTTCTGATAACTGGAAAGTATCAGTGCCAGTCGGTATTGCGTAATAAGTTTGACCACTCGTCAGTCCACCTATTTGATTACCAGATCCATCATTGGCAACATATAAGAGAGCTTCACCCAAGGCAAAGCCATGTCCAGCTTTAGTTAAGTCATTTGAAGACATATAAATAAAGTTCTGAGGGCCTATACCAGCCGTGGTTAAGTTGATTGCTGGGCCACCACTTGTTTCAGAGAGTTCAAATTTAGTTGGGTCATTCGTTTCAATAGCGTAATAGGTTTGGTTATTTGTTAAGCCACCAATTGCATTACCAGCATTATCGACGTGATACGTAATGATCTGGCCTGTTGTAAAGCCGTGATTACCACT
>CANFRA010000040.1 GCA_947449305.1 Burkholderiaceae bacterium | reverse complement strand
GTTTTTATGACCGCGTACATGGTTTGAAACCTCAATTAATATCTACATTTAAGCTAATCCACCCTGGATCAGCTAAGCCGATTATTATATCTTGCATGCCAAGTACTGTCAAAATCAATGACTTAAGCCAAATCCTGGCCCCAATTGCCTTAGATTTCAAGGCTTTAGATGGGGTAATTCGCCAGCGATTAGCCTCAAAAGTCGCCTTAATTGACCAAATTTCCACATATATCATCCAGGCTGGTGGGAAGCGGGTGCGCCCAGCCCTATTAATGCTGGTAGCTAAAGCCCTTAGCAATGGCAAAGAAATCCCACACACCCTAGAAATGGCGGCAGTAGTTGAATTTATCCATACTGCCACCCTTCTGCATGATGATGTTGTCGATGAATCCACCCTTAGAAGGGGTCGGGAGACCGCAAATGCGGCTTTTGGCAACGCTGCCAGCGTTCTAGTAGGTGATTTTCTTTACTCCAGAGCTTTCCAGATGATGGTTGGCCCAAATGACTTGCGGGTAATGCAGATTCTGTCGGATGCCACCAATACGATTGCCGAAGGTGAAGTATTGCAATTATTAAATATGAATGACCCAGAAGTAGACGAAGCGAGCTACTTACAGGTGATTCGCTACAAAACTGCCAAACTATTTGAAGCATCTACCGAGTTGGGAGCAATGTTAGCTAATGCAACAGATGTACAGCGTGCAAAAGCTGCGGCATTTGGTCGCCATATTGGCACCGCATTCCAACTTATGGATGATCTATTGGACTACACGGCGAACGCCGCACAGATGGGCAAGAATGCTGGTGATGATTTACGTGAAGGTAAACCGACATTGCCGCTCATTTACTTACTAGAAAACGGTAACAGTGAAGAGCGTCTTTTAGTACGAGCAGCCATTCAACAAAATCAAGATTTGCCTGATGATGTATTTGTCCAAATTTTGAATGCCGTGCAAACTTCTGGCGCTTTAGATTACACCCAATCTGCAGCCAAACGTGAAGCAGAATTGGCTTTGGGATGTATTCAAGATTTCCCAGCTAACGAGGCAACATCATCATTGCGCGCCTTGTGTGAATACTCGCTCGCACGCCAAACCTAAAAGTAATTAACCTCCAACGCTTTTCATTCTTAGCTCGCGTGCAGTAATGCGCGCCTGCTCTGCCTCTTCACTTAAACGTGCAACCTCTGCTGAGGATAATTTTTCTAGGTTCGAATAATCTAACTTCCAGCTTGGATTAGTAGACCAGATCAGCGGCGACTGCACTGTCGTGCGCGCCGCAGGAGCACTTTCTAAAAGGCTAAGAGCTAATTCAAAATTTAGTGTTCGAGAGTTCGGGTCATGAGGCTTTGCTGCCGCATTTCCCAGAGGAAAATCACTAAATAAAAATCTCGGCACTCCGCAATACTCAACAATGTCTTTTGCAGCACCCATCACCACAGTAGAAATACCATTTACTTCTAAGTACCGTGCTAGCAAACTTTGACTCTGATGGCATATCGGGCAATTCGGAATTAAGACTGCAACATCTACTTTGTCAGCTTGCAGCATTTTTAAAATGAGTGGTGCATCTATTTCTAGAGTATGGCGTTGGCTACGATTAGTCGGTAGGCCATAAAAATTGGGTGATAGCGCCCCCACCCTTCCAGACTGCACCGCTTGTTTAGCGGTCGCTAACGGAAACCAACAATCACTATCCTCCATATTGGCATTTTTACGATCGATCCCAACGTGAGCAATTCGTAAATCGATATTACTAGCCACTGGTTTTTGATACGGCTGATAAAACTTCGCAGCAGCGTTATAAGGAGCGCCTGGGCCTTGAAGCCCCTTATCAGGGTCATAAGGCACAGCAGTAGTAATGAGGCCCAAGACCGATTGATTGAGTGGTTTTTGGAGTGGCGCAAAGGGCACCTCTATGTAATGAGCCCAGATGTATGGGTTGTCATAACCTAAACCCAGGTAATAACTTCGGGTACGCTCCATATAGCGGACAGGCTGATCTAATTCTGCTGCAAAAGTAAGCTCTGAAGCCTTAGACATCTGTCGATCCCTGTAAGATATTACCTATCAAATATTCACTTTACAGGAACTCATTATGGCTCAATGGCTTAGATTTCAGCATCAGGGGAAAAGCGGTTTAGGACAGGTTCAGGGCGAGCAAATCGCCGTGTACTCAGGAGACTTATTTCGGGATCCAAAACCTACCGGAGAAACCCTCAAATTAGCAGATGTCACGATTGACATCCCCTGCATTCCATCCAAAATGGTTGCCCTGGTGGATAACTTCCATGCGCTGGTTACTAAATTGGAGCATGCTGTACCTGCTGAACCTTTGTATTTCCTAAAGGGAAACAACTCTTTCTTAGCCACTAATCAAATTATTCGCACACCTAAGTCCTACTCAGGCAAAGTGGTTTATGAGGGTGAGCTTGGGATTGTGATTGGCCAGCCCATTCATGAGGCCGATGAAGCTGAAGCTGCAAAAGCAATTTTTGGCTACACCTGCATCAATGATGTGACGGCTATTGAAATCCTGAATCGTGATCCGGGCTACGCACAATGGACGCGCTCGAAGAGCTTTAATACCTTTGGCGTCTTTGGCCCTTATATCACTACCGATGTAGATCCTAGTAAATTAAGTATCAAGACTATTCTGAATGATCAAGAGCGTCAGAACTATCCGATTGCGGATATGATTTTCCCGCCCGCGAAATTAGTTAGTTTAATTTCACAAGATGTTCCACTACAAGCCGGCGATATCATTGCTTGTGGAACCTCAGTAGGCGTTGGCTCAATGAAGCCAGGCAGCAATGTCAGCATCATCATTGATGGCGTTGGTCGCCTCGATAACCGCTTCGAATAAAAAAGTAGTTTCCCTAAGAACAAAAGCCCTTGCTACTGAACATAGCAAGGGCTTTTTAATAACTCTAGTTTACTTTTACAGCTTCTTAGTAACCCGAAACAGATGGCAAGGCTAAGCTACCTTTGGAGGCTTGCACGTTTTCATCTAGATACTTTGTCAAAGCAAATACAGCGTTCAAACAAGGTGTTGGTGTTTGGGTGATCTGACCTAGCTCAATTGCAGAACCCAAAAGCGCATCAATCTCCAAGCTACGGCCAGCTTCTAAGTCTTGCAACATAGAGGTCTTGTGTTTACCAACTTTTTCAGCGCCAGCAATACGACGCTCTATATCAACTCGGAAAGTCACGCCCAACTTTTCTGCAACACTTTGAGCTTCTGCCATCATGTTGCGCGCTAATTCCTTAGTCAATGGATATTGGCAAATACCTTCCAAGGTTCCATGCGTTAAAGCGCTAATTGGATTAAAAGTCATATTGCCCCACAACTTGAGCCAAATCTCTGAACGAATATCTTCCAAAATAGGAGACTTAAATCCAGCTGCGCCCATCACCTCAGAGATCTTCTGAATACGCTCAGTAGGTTTGCCATCCAACTCGCCTAATGGGAAACGATTGCCCTCTACGTGTCGAATCACACCAGGAGCTTGCGTAAAGGTTGCAGGGTAAACAACGCAACCAATAATGTTATTTGGGTTAATGGCTTTCTTTGCTACACCACCAGCATCTACTGTTTCAACCGAGTGATCTTGATACTCGCCAGCAAGCTTTTGGAAATACCACCAAGGAATGCCATTTTGCATCGGAATCAAAACAGTCTCTGGGCCCATGATGGCTGCTAAGTCATGAATGATCGGATCAACTTGATGCGCCTTCACCGCTAGCATGATTACATCTGGTGTTTCAACATCTGCAATTTTTTCAACCGCTTTGACATGGGCCACTAGAGGCTCTGGCTGGTCATCCATGATTAATGCCAAACCGCGCTCTTTAACTGCAGCTAAAGTTGCACCGCGTGCCACAACGGTTACCTCATTGCCCGCTCGCGCCAACATCACTGCTAGGTAGCCGCCAATAGCGCCACCCCCGCCAATCACACAGATTTTCATAGGAATCCCATCAGAATAAAAAATTTTGTATTACTTAAATACTAGATGAGAATATTTTCCGACACAACAAATTTGATTGCCTAATTTTTAGGCAGGGGGATCTAAACTGTTTTTAAGCGATCTTTAGATACGTAGCTACCTAAGACCATCCCCATAATGCTAGCCAGCAAGCCTGCCAACTGTGGAGGCAAAGTAGCATTTGGCGCCAAAATTTCACAGCTAACCCAAACAGTCAAACCACAGACTACCGACAGAAGACCGCCCAGAGAATTTGCTTTTGACCAGTACACCCCGAATGCTAGAGGCACAAAGGCTGCAACTAACGTGACCTTATAAGCGCCCTCAACCATCTTGAAAATCGATAGCTCAGAATTAATCGCAAAGAAAGTGACCACAACAGCAAAACACAACACAGTAATGCGCATGATTTTTAGTAATTCATGATCCGATAAATGCTTAAAAAATCCTCGCACAATATTTTCTGCAAATGTTACTGAGGGGGCGAGTAATGTTGCACTAGCGCAACTTTTAATTGCCGAAAGTAAAGCTCCGAAAAACATGACCTGGGCAATCACGGGTGCGTGATTCAGAATCAATTTTGGCAGAATCATTTGTGAATCAGTATATAAATACTCTTTCACCAGCTCTGGATTGATGAGTGTTGCCGAATAAGCTAAATACATTGGTATGAAGGCGAAAATAAAATAAAGGACGCCACCCAAGATTGCGGCCTGCACAGCAATGTTGACATTCTTAGAGGAGGTAATGCGCTGGAAAACATCCTGCTGGGGAATTGAGCCAAGCATCATGGTGCATAAAGCAGCCACAAAGCCCAAGATAGAAGCCAGATTCATATCGGGCCAGAAGTTACTAAATTGGCCAGCAGCTGCAGCATGCTCTATTACTACACCGATGCCACCGGTTTGCATGGTCATCTCGCCACCGATATATAGCATACCAATCACAATAATGATCATTTGAATAAAGTCAGTAATCGCAACCGACCACATGCCACCGAATAAGGTGTAAATCAACACACTTCCAGCTCCAATAATCATGCCAGCAGTCTGAGAGATGCCGCCCTCAGACACCACATTAAATACAAGACCTAAAGCTTTAATTTGTGCTGCGACCCAACCCAAATAAGAAACCACAATACATAGCGTAACTAAAACTTCAACAGTTCGTCCGTATCTTTCACGAAAGAAGTCACCAATCGTGAGCATCCGGCGGTTATAAAGATGGCGGGCAAAAAAGAGGCCGACTAAGATCAAACACAAGGAAGATCCAAAGGGATCAGAAACCACTCCGCCCAAACCCTCTTTTAGAAATGTAGCGGGAATACCTAAAACGGTTTCAGAACCAAACCAGGTAGCAAAAACGGTGGCAGTAACGATCGGCAGAGGAAGGCTATGACCAGCGGCGGCAAAGTCAGCGGTATTTTTGACCCGTAAGGCAGCCCATAATCCAATGCCGATGGATATAAGCCAATAAATGATGACGAACCAAATGAGCACGCCCTATATCTCCTTCAATAATTTGGTGAAATTATATGGCCATGTCAACTTTGCTAGTAAGGGAATTTGTGGCTATTTAGGGCATCCCACTCTGACATAATTCAAGGGTGAATTTATCTCAAATGAGCCTTAGCGAGAACCCAAGCACAGATCTGGCTTACCAAAAAGCCATTTTGGGCTCAGTCTCCCGCACCTTTGCCCTCACTATCCCGCTGTTGCCCCCCATGATTGAAAAAGTGGTGGGCAACACTTATTTACTATGCAGGATTGTGGACACCATTGAAGACGCAGCAGATTTAAGCCCAGAGACTAAGCAAAAGCTTTCTCAATTATTTTTAGATACAGTTCTCGAAAAATCACCTGTTGAGTCTTTTGTAGAGCCTTGCCTTAAGGCGCTAGATCATTACGGCAATCTCGATGAGTTAGATCTCATCGCCCACACCCCAACCATTTTGCGCATTTTGCATACTTGTTCAAAAGATGATCAAGCAGCAGTCAGTCGTTGCGTCTCCATCATGTCAGAGGGGATGTCTTATTTTCATGGCAAACAGACTCAGGTAGGTCTAAAAGACTTACGCGAATTTGAGAAATATTGCTATGTTGTTGCGGGTGTAGTGGGGGAACTACTAACCACTGTGTTTAGCAATCACTCAGCTGCATTCGCAAACAGCATAAAGGGTCACGATGAACTTGCTGTTGCTTTTGGCCAAGCCTTGCAAATGACCAACATACTGAAAGACTCCCCTGAAGATCATGCACGCGGCGTGTCTTGGAAGCCAGCCGATATCAGCCAGAAAGAGCTTTTAAAGATTTCCTATCGAAAGCTTCAAGACTCCCTAAGCTACATACTCTTGATTCCAAAATCAGAGCTTGGAATACGGCGCTTTTGTTTCTTGGCTTTTGGCTTAGCGGTAATGACACTCTCAAAGATTGCCAAGCGGAATGAATTTAGCAATCAAGATGAGTTAAAACTTTCTAGAAAAACAGTGATGGCCTTTTATACCTTTACAAAATTTGCTGTAATGAGCGATCTACTCATGCAGACTTTTTTTAATATGTTTTCTAAATCGCTCAGAAAAGAAATCTGAACTTATAGCGCGCCCTCATGCTTTAAAAGCCATAATTTGATTTGGCGATATAGGCCAGGCGCATCTTCTTTCATAAAACCACCAATTCCTTGGGCAGAAACTACTCGATGACAGGGTGCGATTAGAGGATAGGGGTTAGCGCCACACGCTGTGCCCACTGCACGTGGACCGCTCTTAATCTGTCCTGCAATCTCACCATAGGTTTTAGTTTTACCAACCGGTATCTTCTGAATACTGCTCCAAACTCTGTTCTGATGATCGGTTCCTAATGGCTTTAGGGGCAGATCAAATAGGTGATGCGGATTCTGGAAGTAGGCCTTGAACTGCTTTTCTGCCTCTTTTGCCAATTGATTTTTAGGGCTGACTAAGACAGTAGCGGCAGATAGATACTCAATTCTGGACAACATCAAACTACCATCAACCAGCTCTGTCAAAATTCCCAAACGCCCAAAAGGGGCTGCAATGACGCAATATTGAGCGCTATCTGAGGCAGCTTGTTTTTTGATTGGGGTCATAGGAAGTGATTCTCACATAATTAAACACTGAAGACGACACTACTTTCTTTCATATCTATAGCTTGTGAAATGCCACTTTGCTATATTGATTCATCCTTACTTTTTGCAGGCAGACATCATGGACACCTTTTTTGACGATTGGCCTTTTTATAGCCAAGTTACTCTAGTCCTCTTTTTACTGGCTCTTTCTGGCTTTTTTTCAATGGCCGAAACGAGCATGCTTTCATCCAATCGTCATCGCCTACGCGCCATGGCTAGCAGTGGTAATAAAGGGGCCGCCTTGGCAGAGCGACTCTTAAAGCGGATTGATTCGCTTTTATCAGTGCTCTTAATTTCCAATAATCTGATTAATACCATCCTGCCGATTCTGGTAACGGGAATTGCCCTACACATCTTCGGCGATAGCGGGCTCGTACTTTCCTTGGCAACTTTAGTGGTTGCTTTGCTCATTATTATTTTTAGTGAAATTACTCCGAAGGTCATAGGGGCGGCTTTTCCAGAAAAGATTGCTTCTCGAGTCGGCTGGTTCATCCTGCCGCTGACCTTTTTCTTAAAACCCTTACTGTGGTTTATTAATAGCTTTGTATCAGGGCTGATGAAGGTCTTCGGCCTGCAATCTTCCTCGGATAGCAGGGTCATGAGTAAAGAAGAATTACGTAGCTTAGTTCTAGAATCAAACCGCTTCGTATCAAACCATCATCGCACTATTTTGTTGAACCTATTTAACTTAGAAAACATTGCTGTTGATGATGTGATGACCCCAAGATCAAAAATTGAAATTTTGGATCTCTCGCGGCCGATTGAAGAGGTAATTCAACAATTAGAAACGTGCTATCACAATAAGCTGCCAGTCTGCGATGGTGACTCTGAGCAAATTGTTGGCATCCTATCTGTTAAGAAGGCCTTGTCACTATTAGGCGATACAGACTTAAAACATCAAGACTTTAAGGCCTTATTAAATGAGCCTTATTTCATCCCGAGCGGGACGCCAGTTTTACAACAAATGCAATTCTTTCAAGACAATCAACAGCGCTTAAGCCTGGTCGTCAATGAATATGGTGAAGTTCTGGGTTTAGTCACCTTTGAAGACATTGTGGAGGAGCTCATTGGCGAGTTCACAACCTCTTTTTCTAATCTTTCTACTGACCCCCAATGGTTAGCGAATGGTACCTACCTAGCTAGTGGCACCGCATCTCTAAGAGATCTCAATCGTTTACTCAATCTCAACCTACCCTTAGATGGTCCTCGCACCTTAAATGGTCTCATTCTAGATAAGCTCGAGGCAATACCGGATCATGATGTCAGCTTACGAATTGCAGGCATCGTGATGGAGATTGTTCAATTTGATGAGCAGGGCGTAAAGACCGTCAAACTCTATCGACCCGCCCTCGCTCAAGAGCAAGATTGAGCAACACCCAAGATGACTCACTCATTATTCGTACCTGGCATGAAATCGCAGTTAATGCGCTGGAATCTAGGGCCAGTGATATACATATTGAAGCTGGATCACAGGCTACTTTAGTTCGCATTCGGGTAGATGGCTTGCTACAAGTGCAAGCCCAATTCGAGATTCAACTTCATGAGCGATTAATCACTCGTATCAAGATACTGGCACGACTGGATATTGCTGAAAAACGCCTCCCCCAAGATGGCCGACTCTTAATAGGGCCTGATTTTTCTAAGCCCAATGTTGACTGCCGAGTTTCAATCATTCCTACTCTGCATGGAGAAAAAGCAGTTATCCGGATTTTGCCTAATTGCATCAATGATCTTGGTATCGAACAAGTTGGATTGCTTCCAGAACAGTTGGCAATATTTCGGAATTCTCTTAATCAAGCCAATGGCCTGATATTGGTAACTGGTCCTACCGGTAGCGGAAAAACCAGAACGCTCTATAGCTGTTTGCGCACACTAAATCAAAGCCATCGCAATCTTTGCTCTATAGAAGATCCTATTGAAATTCGCCTACCTGGAGTCAATCAAGTGGCGTATCACCCTCGCTCAGGATTAGATTTTCTAACAATCATCCGTGCCCTGTTACGGCAAGATCCAGATATCATCATGATTGGTGAAATTCGCGATAGCGCTACTGCACAGCTTGCTATACAAGCAGCGCAAACTGGCCACCTTGTCTTAAGTACGCTACACACCCGTAACGCTAGAGGCGCACTCACTAGATTAAAAAGTTTAGGTCTTGACCAAGAGTCACTTGAATCTTGCTTGCGTAGCGTCAGCTCGCAACGCTTAGTTCGTAAAATTTGTCCGCAATGTTTAGGTCGAACTATTGAAGACGCTAGCTCATGCCCTACCTGTAAAGGGACTGGTAGCTATGGTCGCATTGGGGTGCATGAAGTATTGGGTGCAAACCATTTATTTAATCTATCTTTAAAGCATCTAAGTATGTATGAGGCTGGACTTCACTACGTCAAGACAGGCTTGATTCAAGAAATCGATTTACAGACTGAGGTCGGTACATGGCACTAAGTAAATCTGATCAACTGACATTTGCGCAGCAGCTCCTATCACTGTTAACCGTTGGTCTCCCGCTCTTAAATGCCATGGAGCTCATTCTTACCTCTAGCCCAAAGCAGTGGCAACGCTGTTTAAGTAATTTGTGTATGCAGTTAAGGCAAGGAGAAAGCTTTTCTCAAGCTTTACTCTTGCAGAAAAACCAATTTTCAGCAGAATTTATTAATCTCATTCGGGTCAGCGAGCGCACCGGAAATATTGAACTGGCGCTACAAACGATTTGCCAGCAGCTTGAGGCGCAAATTGAATTGCGGCGCAAAGTACAACAGGCCTTAAGCTACCCTGCCATCACTCTTGCCAGCTCCTTTCTGTTGATTCTCGTTATGATGATTTGGGTTGTACCCGTATTTAAAGATGTCTTTGCCCACTTTCAGACTGAATTACCAGCGCCCACCAAAGTGCTCATTCAAATATCTACCATCATTGAATATTTTTTCTTAGAAATAAGTCTCCTTCTGATCAGTAGTATTGGAATATTTCTGATCACCTGGCTCAAAATACCGCGCCTTCAGAAAAAATGTGACCAGCTGAGTTTTAGCATTCCTATGCTGGGTAAATTATTTCGTTTAGCAACGCTAACCTACTGGTGTAGAACCTTGGGACATTTATTAGAGTCGGGTTTAGCCCTTCCCGATGCGCTTCGTGTGACTGCGCAATCCTCTAACCATTGGCTCAGCCATGACTTCAGTGCTGAGGTATTCAAACACCTGACTAGGGGCTGGCCACTAGGTGATGCACTGCTCCGCGCCGACCCTAAACATGTTTTGTTTGATATTGAAACCTTACAATTACTCCGAATTGCTTCAGAAAGTGGAACCCTTCCCCAGATGCTAGGCAAACGAGCAAACACACTAGGCGCCCAACTCAGTAACCGCCTCAATACCTTTAGTCAGAGCTTGGAACCCTTGCTTATTATGTTTGTTGGGATTGTTATTGGCAGTCTTGTCATAATCCTATATCTCCCAATCTTTAATTTAGGACAGATTGTGTAATGGGCTCGTTAGCACTCATTGACCTTATTCGGCTTTTGTTAATTTTTGTATTGGTCTATTTAGCCTATATTGATTTACGAACTTTTCGATTGCCTGATCTCATCACCTTGCCCCTCATCTTCCTAGGACTTTGTTTTAATAGTTTTTTAAACCTACCACTTGTAGGTCCTCAAGAATCCATCCTTGGCGCCCTACTTGGCTATCTCTTCCTATGGCTACTGAATCGCATCTATCGATATCTAAGACAGCAAGATGGTATTGGCATGGGTGATGCCAAGCTTTTGGCGGGTCTAGGCGCCTGGCTCGGCTGGCATGCTCTGCCCAGCATCCTATTAATAGCATCAACCTCGGGAATCATTGGCGGCATGCTTTGGCTTAGACTAAACAAACAAAAGCACGGCTCACCATTTCCTTTTGGACCATTTTTGATCTTTGCTGGCATCATTGAGTTGTTATGGCCACAGCTGCTCCAACACCTACTACTCAACAGTCCGACTTAAGTCTACTGAAAGGGCATATCCCCTTGATTGGCTTAACCGGAGGAATTGGCTCTGGGAAAACTGCCGTGAGCGACTTGCTGGCAAAGCTTGGTGCTGGCATCGTAGACACGGACCTCATTGCCCACCTCATAACAGCCCCTCATGGATCCGCAATCGCACTGATTGAAAAGCAATTTGGTCCAGACTTCATTGCAGCCGATGGGGCGCTGAACAGAAACAAGATGCGCGCCTTAGTTTTTGCAAAGCCCGAAGCCAGAAAATCTTTAGAAGCGATTACCCACCCACTGATACGCCAAGAAACTATCAGACAAGCCCTGCGCTTAAGTAAAGAGGGTGTTCCATACCTAGTATTCGTAGTTCCCTTGCTGATTGAATCTGGCTCCTGGATGGAACTCATTGATCGCCTAGTACTTGTGGACTGCTCCGAAGAGACCCAAATTCAAAGAGTGATGCAGCGCAGCAATTTACCCCGGGAAGAGGTTGAACGAATTCTGGCGGCCCAAGTGAGTAGAGAAGAGCGCCTCAAGTATGCCGATATCGTGATTGAAAACCAGTCAAGCCTGAAGGACTTAGAAGTAGAAGTACAAAACTTGCACCAAAAAATCTTACAGTTTCAGAAAGATCAGCCCAGTTCGTCATAGAATATGAGCTTGTGATTGTCTACGAATACCCATTTAACGAATTAGTTCGAAGCATGCTTCGGCTGGAGTATTTGTTCGCCCGCTTTAATCACTTCCTTCGCTCAGATGATCCAGAGCTTCACCATAACGCCATCGCTATTTTGTTTGATCTTGGTGATATTGGTGCCAGGGGTGATATCAAGTCCTTATTACTCAAAGAATTCGAGCGCCAAAAATATACTCTCAATGGTCTCAAGTCATCGCAGAAGGTAGATCAAGAAACTCTATCCCAAACTCTTTCTGAGCTAGATACAGTTGCAAGTAAGGTTAACAACTCTACTGGTAGACCTAATTCGATGATTACCGAGAGTGAATGGTTAAATGCGATTCGTACTCGACTCAATATTCCCGGTGGAACAAGTCCAATTGATTTGCCTAGCTATCATGCCTGGAAAAATAGCCCCTCGACTGAGCGCCGAAAACTTTTAGAAAGTTACATCAGCCCACTTCTACCTTGGCAAGAAGCATGTCAATTATTTTTGCGCCTATTGCGTCAGTCAGGCGAAGCAAAAGATGTGCTAGCGCACAATGGCTCATTTCAGCAAGCACCTTCTGGCAAGGTATATCAATTAATGCGCATTACATTAGAGGATGACACTCTCTTTTCAGAAATCAGCGCCAATAAATATCTACTCTCAGTGCGATTCCTCAAGGCTGATCGCGATAAAAAGGCGCAGCTGATTAATGCAGATGTGCCATTTAAACTGACGCTCTGTCAGTTCTAAGCCAAAGACCTTCTAAGGCACTCCAGCATTGGCCAGGCGGCCGGTAGCAAGGGGCCAACACTCGGGGTCTCTGCGCTAATCGACTCCCAAGATAAGGCTTGCCCTTCACGCCCTATAGGTGCGCCCTCCCAATCACGGATGATGCTGACATATAAACGAACATAAGCATGTGGATAGTCATGCTCTAGGACAGTTAATTCTTCGCTAGACTGGACATCGATACCAAGCTCTTCTTGAAGCTCACGCTGTAAAGCCTGAAAAACAGTTTCACCTTTTTCAACTTTTCCCCCTGGTACTTCCCAGTAACCAGCATATGGCTTACCTTCGGGCCTCTGGCCTAAAAGATAGCGATTTTCTGAATCTAGCAATATCCCTGCAGCTACGACAGTAACGGGACGATTGGCTTCATTCATAGAAATAAATCATCTTAGGCATGGGAGCCTGCCCAGTGTTTAGCAAATTGCCAAGCTACACGACCAGAACGTGAGCCGCGCTCCAGCGCCCAAACTAAGGCTTCTGAACGAGCAGATTCAATTTGTGCCGCACTCAGACCAAAATGACTTAACCAATGCGCAACGATTGCTAAATACTCGTCTTGCTTCGGCGGATAAAAAGAAAGCCACAAGCCAAAACGCTCAGATAAAGAAATTTTTTCCTCTACCACTTCGCCCGGATGAATTTCGCCATCATCGCTATAAGCATAGCCTTCGTTGTCCTTCATATATTCAGGCAACAAATGGCGGCGATTTGAGGTGGCGTAAATCAAAATATTATCGACTTGAGCAGAAACAGAGCCGTCTAGGGCTGACTTCATTGCTTTATAGCCTGATTCGCCCTCATCAAATGACAAATCGTCGCAAAAAATAATAAAACGCTCAGATCGCTCAGCCAAAATATCAGCAATATCAGCCAAGTCAGCTAAATGCTCTTTCTCAACCTCAACTAAACGCAATCCTTGACTAGCAAACTCATGTAAGCTCGCCTTAATCAAAGATGACTTACCTGTCCCCCTGGCGCCAGTAAGTAAAATATTATTAGCTGGTTTTTTTTGAATGAAATTTTTAGTGTTGTCCCGAATAGCATCCCGCTGTCGATCAATATTCTTTAAGTCTTCGAAAGTAATGTCTGAGACATGCTTAACAGGCTGTAAGAAACCAATACTGCCAAAAATACTATCGCGGCGGCGCCACCTAAATGCAGTAGAAGAATTCCACTCCTTCTCAGTTAAGGGCTTCGGCAGAAAAGTTTCTAGATGATTTAAGAGTTGCTCTAATTTTTCATTCATATTTTTCTTAACTTTTAGGAGCGGTAGTCAGCATTAATTGAAACGTATTCATGTGACAAGTCGCACGTCCACATGGTTTGAGCGGCATTGCCGCGCCCT
>CANFRA010000039.1 GCA_947449305.1 Burkholderiaceae bacterium | reverse complement strand
GTACTAATCCTCACGTGAAGGAGTAACACACATGGCAACAAAGAAAAAACCTGCTGCAAAGAAACCAGCTGCTAAGAAAAAAGTAGCTGCTAAGAAACCAGCTGCTAAAAAAGTAGCTAAGAAGAAGCCTGCTGCTAAGAAGCGTCCAGCTGCTAAAAAGAAGCCAGCCGCTAAAAAGCGTCCAGCTGCTAAAAAGAAGCCAGCCGCTAAAAAAGCTGCTAAAAAGAAGCCAGCCGCTAAAAAGCGTCCAGCTGCTAAAAAGAAGCGCGTAGCTAAAAAAAAGTAAGTAAACCTGCTGCGAAGAAAGCGGGTTCTGCTGTAAAAAAGCCCGCGGCTAAGAAAGCTGCATCAGTAACAACTGCCGCTGCTTGGCCCTTCCCAACTGGCACTCGTCCTTAAGTTTTAACTTTAGACGGGTGGTAAGAAGTTCAAAGGGGTCTCTATGAGACCCCTTTTTTATTGCCTAACTAGCCTGGCTTGAGAGAATCTCACTAAGCTCAGAGGCTAAATCCAAATGCTGATTTGAATTGCTCTGCAATCTGAGATTTACTCAATTGGTGGTTTTGTGGCCCTTGATGACTAATCTTGATTGAGCCCATCAAACTTGCTAGGCGGCCGGTAGTTTCCCAGTCCATGCCATTTTCTAGGCCAAAAAGTAATCCTCCACGAAAAGCATCGCCGCACCCAGTGGGATCAATAATTTTTGCTGCGGGTACTGGTGGAATAGCAATACATTTACCTTCGGAATAGATATCGGCGCCTTCTGCGCCTTTGGTCACAATCAAAGCCTTCACGCGTTGCGCGACTTTAGAAAGACTTAAGCCAGTTCTTTGGGAAAGCATTTCACCCTCATAGTCATTCACGGCTAGATAACTTGCAATGTCAACCAACTCAAGCAGCTCCGGACCATTAAACATTGGTAAGCCTTGGCCTGGGTCAAAGATAAAAGGGATATTCGCTTCTGCCAATTGATGGCAGTGCTCCCACATCCCTTGACGACCGTCTGGAGCAACGATGCCAAACTTTGCAGCTCCTTTGGTATTTTTATTGCGCTCGGCAAGCACTGCAGAAACTTGGTTTAAATGGGATTCATTCATAGCCCCCGGATGAAAGGCGGTGATTTGATTATTGGACTGATCGGTTGTAATCATTGCTTGCGCAGTAAATGCATGTTCAATTTGGCGAATATGGCTGGCATCAATGTTCAATTGCTTGAGTCGCTCTAAGTAGGGCTTAGCATCCCCACCAACGGTTGCCATGATGATCGGATCGCCACCCAAAAGGCTAAGGTTATAGGCGATATTGCCAGCACAACCACCAAACTCTCGGCGCATGGTTGGTACCAAAAAGGCCACATTCAGAATATGAATCTGCTCTGGCAGGATTTGATCGGCAAATTTGCCTTCAAAGTTCATGATGGTGTCGTAGGCAACAGAGCCGCAGATCAAGCTAGCCATAAATTACTTTCTGTAAGAAATAAATAAGAATCAGGTTTAAGAATAAAGAAAAAGCACAATTGGGGATGTTTTAGGGGTAAACCACTCTCACCCTATAGCCAGCAGCATTCTGTGGCAAAGGAATTGGTAATTGAGCTTGGATTAACTCTCCCTGGGGAATTCCCAAGCGCAAAAAATCAAGGTGAGATTCTTGCCAAGTAATCGGTAACCACTCTTTTGGGGTTAAGCGGATTGATTTGATCTCAGATTCTTCTGCATCAGTGAGAGTAATTTCTAAATTTGGGGGTAAAACAGCAAGTGCGAGACGATTTTGTATTTCAACTTGCAGTATTGATTGATTTTCGCCGCTTTTAAGGCCCTCTCGCGCGTTTTCAGGCGATAGTGTGGCGGAAGTTATTTTCCATGCAGCAAAATCGCTTACAGGGCGATTTACGCATCCTAGTGCGCCACATATTTTTTCATCGACAGCTTGCAAAATCGAAAACGCAGTTACTGAAAATGAATTTGATGTGCCGTCAACACGTGGCGCTAATGCTGCCAGTAAAGAATTTCTGGAAAGATGCTCACTAAAAACCAGTAACAGGACAAAAAAACAGGCCAGTAGAGTTAACTGAACTCCCTTTTTTTGCGCAGGTGCAGCAAAATGAGTTTTTTTACTAAGCTCTTTATCTTTAGAGAGAGTTCCGTATAAACAAACCCAGCCATCATTCTCTTTCCAGACAGAGAGTTTGAGCCATTGACTGTAGGTGGCAATCACCTCATCAGCCTGACGAGCAAGCACTCCAGATAAAACGATTTGTCCACCCGGGCGTATTTTATTGATCAACGCTGGAGCGAGTACTTGAAGTGGGTTAGCCAAAATATTGGCCATCACAATATCGTATTTCGTTTCTGCTGCAAGCTCTGGAGCGTTGTCATTAGGTAAAACAAACTCAATGACGGTGTTGTTGATTTGGGCATTACTACGAGCAGCAACCATCGCCTGAGGATCGATATCGGTGCCTACGACGGGATTGCAGCCCAGTTTTGCCGCTGCAATGGCGAGAATGCCTGAGCCGCAACCGTAATCGAGCAAACTCTGATTTTTGAGATTGGCATGCTCTTCTAGCCACAACAAACATAAATGGGTGGTGGGGTGGCTACCCGTACCAAAAGCTAAGCCTGGATCAACGGCCAAACAGATTGCATTTGGATCGGTAGGGGCATCATGCCAAGATGGAACGACCCAAATGCGTTTGCCAATGGGAATCGGCGCAAACTGGCTTTGGGTAAGTCTTACCCAATCTTGCTCTTCAACTATTTTTTCTTGGGGGGCTGATAACTTAAAGCCAGCCTCTTTTAAGGAGGCAAGTAATTCCGGGATAAATTGCGCGCTAGCTGAAGCATTAAGCGCTGGATTAAAAAGAGCAGTTACTGAAGATCTATCCCAGGCCTGCACTTCTGGTGATAGACCAGGCTCTCCGTACAGTGGGTTCTCATCATATCCACCAGCTGCATCATCTTCTACGGTAACAGACAGAGCTCCTAATTCCAGGAGCGCATCGCCCAATGGCTCTGCTGTTTCAGCAACTACCGTGAAGACCAGTTCACGATAAGACATAAGGCACTCGCATCAGTTAAGATTTTCCGCGACTTGCGGCTTGCTCTTCTAAGCGATGCTCCAGGTAGTGAATGCTGGTGCCACCTTCCATGAAGTTAGGGTCTAGCATTAATTCGCGGTGCAAGGGCACGTTGGTAGTGATGCCATCAATCACCATTTCGGATAGGGCAATTTGCATCCGGCGGATCGCCTGTTCACGAGTATTGCCATAAGAAATCAATTTGCCAATCATCGAGTCATAGTTCGAAGGAACAACATACCCACTATAGGCATGGGAATCGACCCGAATTCCGGGGCCGCCTGGCATATGAAAGGATCCAATTTTGCCTGGGCTAGGTGTGAACTTGAACGGATCTTCTGCGTTCAAACGGCATTCGATTGCATGGCCACGGAACACAATATCTTTTTGGCGATAGCCTAATTTCAGGCCAGCAGCAATCCGAATCTGTTCTTGAACAATATCGACGCCAGTAATCATTTCAGTGACAGGGTGCTCAACTTGAACTCGGGTATTCATCTCGATAAAGAAGAATTCGCCATCCTCATAGAGGAACTCAAAGGTGCCTGCGCCACGGTAACCCATTTTTCGACAAGCTTCTGCGCAGCGTTCACCAACTTTAGCGATCAAGCGACGATCAATGCCTGGGGCCGGAGCCTCTTCTATTACTTTTTGATGACGGCGCTGCATAGAGCAATCACGTTCACCTAACCAAATTGCATTGCCATGGGTATCAGCCAGAACCTGAATCTCAACGTGGCGAGGTTTTTCTAAAAACTTCTCCATATAGACTTCTGGATTACCAAAAGCACGACCCGCTTCTTCTCGCGTCATATTGACAGCATTGAGGAGTGCCGCTTCGGTATGAACAACGCGCATACCGCGACCGCCGCCGCCGCCAGCAGCTTTAATGATGACTGGATAACCTACTCTCTTGGCAGTAGCAAGAATTTCTTTTGGATTGTCTGGTAATGCACCTTCGGATCCAGGAACACAAGGAACACCTGCTTTAATCATCGCGCGTTTAGCCGAAACCTTATCCCCCATTAAGCGGATTGTTTCTGCTTTAGGGCCTATGAAGGCAAAGCCAGATTTCTCAACGCGCTCAGCAAAGTCAGCATTCTCAGAGAGAAAGCCATAACCCGGGTGAATTGCTTCGGCATCAGTCACTTCAGCTGCAGAAATAATGGCCGGCATATTGAGATAACTCTGTGGCGAGGGGGCTGGACCAATACAAACGGCCTCATCAGCCAGCTTCACGTACTTAGCCTCCTTATCTGCGGTGGAGTAGACCACTACAGTTTTAATTCCCAACTCACGGCATGCGCGTTGGATACGGAGAGCAATTTCTCCCCGATTGGCAATCAGAATCTTATCGAACATGTCGGCTCTGAGTTAGGTAAAAATGGATTGGTAGGGGGCTTAAAAAGTTAAGCAATGATGAATAGTGGTTGGTCAAATTCAACTCCTTGACCGTTTTCACACAGAATCTCTTTCACGACACCTGCGTATTCTGACTCAATCTCATTGAGTAATTTCATCGCTTCAATGATGCAAAGTGTTTGACCTACTTTTACCGTATCGCCAATGCTGACAAAATTTGGAGACTCTGGATTTGGAGCGCGATAGAAGGTTCCCACCATTGGGGAGCGAGCAACAGAGCCAGATTCAGCAGCAGGTGTTTCGGCAACCGGGGCAGCAGCTGATGCAGGCGCCGCAACAGGTGCGGCTTGCGGAGCTGGAGCAGGTGCTGGATTTGCGTGCACTATTTGGCCAGTAGGGGCCGCAGAGCCAGAGTTAACGATACGTACACGGTCTTCGCCTTCATTAACCTCTAACTCAGAAATGCCCGACTCAGAAACGAGGTCGATCAAGGTTTTTAGTTTTCTCAGATCCATAGGAGTAATTCCTCTCTTGTAATACTTTAAATAGACTTATTTTTGCGAATGGGCAATTGCTGCTTGTAATGCCAATTCATAACCAATCGCGCCAAGACCACAAATCACGCCAGTGGCGATATCAGATAAATAGGAGTGCTTACGGAACTCTTCACGCTGATGAATATTGGATAAATGGATTTCTATAAAGGGGATAGCCACCCCAGCTAAAACATCTCGTAAGGCAACGCTAGTATGGGTAAATGCGCCTGGGTTGATGATGATGAAGTTCACCCCATCTTGTTTAGCTTTTTGAATGCGGTCAATTAACTCGCCTTCATGATTGCTCTGATAGGTGCTCAGGTCTACAGATTGAGCTTGAGCCTGATCTTCCAGCTTTTGATGAATGTCTTTAAGGGTGGTTGTCCCATAAACCTCTGGTTCACGAGTGCCTAGTAGATTGAGGTTTGGACCCTGAATTACGAGAATTGAAGCTTTTTTCGACATAGATCCCTGTTTTTAGAGGCAGATTGGTATTTATTGCATCGAATGCTATGAGGGAAGTATACCTTCTCAAGATTCTGAAAAAAGGGACTTTGAGGATTTTTAGGGTGAGATTTTGAGGCTAAATACCCTATTTGCCTTTTTTTTAAGCAATAAAAAGGTCAATCTGAGTCTGGAAAAATCAGTATCAGTCTCTATAAAGATTCTTTTATTGCTTTTCTGAGCTCATCTTCGCTTATCTTTCCCAATTTTGTATATGTTGCCTTACCCTTGGAATTAATAATCACTGTGTAAGGAAGAGCGCCTTGGGTATTGCCCATTTGCTTAGAAAGATTGCTGCCCTCTAGGCCACCAATCACAATCGGATAGGAGACTGGGGTACTTTTAAGAAATTCGCGAATATTAGAGGGTGAATCGATACCGATACCGACAAATAAGACATTTTGTTGTAAATACTCTTGCGAAAGTAGGTCCAAAGTAGGCATTTCTTCAATGCAAGGGGGGCACCAGGAGGCCCAAAAGTTCACAACGAGGACTTTTCCCTGCCATTCAGACGTATTTACCGGTTTTCCATCCGGGGTTTGCCAAGGGTTAGCAAAAAAAGCTTTTACAGAGGGTTCGCTGGCTAAGCCAGTTTTCGAAATCCATTGCGAAGTCAGTACGCCTCCTAGCAGTGCCAAAAGACTAATTCCGCAGATGGTCAGTAATTGTCTTCGGTTCATTGCAACTCCTTCGCTAAAATTCGTAGATGCATATACATATCTTGGGCATCTGCGGCACTTTCATGGGCGGCATTGCCGCAATCGCTCGGCAAGCCGGACATCGTGTAACTGGTTGTGATGCTAACGTGTATCCGCCAATGAGTACACAACTTGAGGCTCAAGGTATCAAACTGATTGAGGGCTTTTCACCAGATCAATTATTGCAGTTTGAGACGATGCCTGATTTATTTGTGATCGGCAATGTGGTTTCTCGCGGCAATTCCTTGATGGAGGCCATTCTGAATCAAGGACTTCCTTATGTTTCAGGTCCGCAGTGGCTTGGCGAGCAAGTTTTATATGGCAGGCATGTTTTGGCGGTTGCTGGAACCCATGGCAAGACAACAACATCCGCCATGCTTACTTGGATTCTCGAATTTAATGGTTACAAGCCGGGGTATTTAATTGGTGGTGTGCCTCTCAATTTCACTGTATCTGCACGCTTAGGCGAGAGTAAATATTTTGTGATCGAGGCTGATGAATACGACACTGCTTTTTTTGATAAGCGCAGCAAGTTTGTGCACTATAGGCCGCGCACCGCTTTATTAAATAATTTGGAATTTGATCATGCCGATATTTTTGCTGATCTAGCGGCTATTGAAACTCAGTTTCACCATTTAGTTCGAACCGTTCCGAGTGATGGCCTGTTAGTGGTGAACGGCGAAGAGCCTGCCTTAGCAAGCGTGATTACTCGGGGCTCTTGGGCGCCTGTAGAGCGCTTCGGTTATGAGTCTAATAATGAGTGGTCATTCATTTCTCAAGAGAGCGATGGATTTATTGTGCGTAAATCTGGCAAAGAGGTGGCTACTGTGAAGTGGGCTACAGATTCTGGAGTGATGGGTCGACATAATCAACTCAATGCTCTTGCGGCAATTGCCTCAGCAAATCACATCGGCATTTCACCAGCGGATGCGGCACGCGCTTTGGCTGAGTTTAAAAACGTCAAACGACGTCTTGAAACCATTGGTATTGCAAATGAGATTACCGTCTATGACGATTTTGCCCATCATCCAACTGCGATTACAACAACTGTGGATGGTTTGCGTCGTCGCGTTGGCAAAGCCCGTATCTTAGCGGTACTAGAGCCTCGCTCCAATACGATGAAGCTGGGCGTGATGAAAGCGCAGCTTCCTGGTAGCTTAGAACAGGCTGATCAAGTTTTTGCCTATGGTGCTACTGCTGGTAAGGAGTCTTTGGGCTGGGACTTGGTCCAAGTGCTATCTCCACTTAATACAACAGAGCAGGGCAAGGCGCACGCTTTTGATGATCTAGATGCCTTAGTGAATGCCCTTGCAAAAGAGGCAAAGCCTGGCGATCATATTCTGGTGATGAGTAACGGTGGGTTTGGTGGCGTACACCAAAAGATATTAAAAGCGATTAGCGCTTAATCGGCACAATCAAAGTAAATCAAAATACAGAGAGTTAACAATGGGCGACAGATTAAAAAATAAGGTAGCAATCATTACAGGCGCAGCAAAAGGAATTGGTTTATCTACGGCGCAGTGCTTTGCCGCAGAAGGTGCAATCGTGATCATGGCTGATATGAATCTAGAGTCTGCAAAGGGTGCTGCTGCGCACATTCCGGGTGCTGAGGCCTATGCCATGAATGTGACCGATCGGGCCAGCATTCAGGCGGTGGTAGATCAAGTGATGCAAAAACATAGCCGTATCGATATTTTGATTAATAACGCTGGTATTACGCAAGATGCCCGCTTGGTAAAGATGACAGAGGCGCAATTTGATGCGGTAATTGATGTCAATCTCAAGGGCGTATTTAATTGCACGCAGTTAATTGTTCCCCATATGTTGGAAGCCAAATCAGGGGCGATTGTCAATGCATCTAGTGTTGTTGGTATCTACGGTAATTTTGGTCAAACGAATTACTCGGCTACTAAATTTGGCGTAATTGGTTTTACCAAGACTTGGGCTCGCGAGCTCGGCCCTAAAGGTATTCGGGTGAATGCGATTTGTCCTGGATTTATTGCTACTGAGATGGTTAAAGCGATGCCAGAAAATATTTTGCAGGATATCGAGAAACGCAGTTGGCTTGGGCGTCTAGGCACTCCCGAGGAAATAGCGAATGTGTATTTATTTCTGGCTAGCAATGAGGCGAGCTTTATCAACGGGGTTGCTTTAGAGGTTAGCGGCGGAATCTCTCTCTAAGTATGAATCTTTTATACGAAGAAGGCGGCGACATTAAGCTTGCCACAGTGCAAGCTGCATCAGGCTCGGGTGATACTGAGTCTTGGCAAGCCACCAGTCTTTCGGGTAAAAAGATTAAGCTCAAAGCCAAGGAAGTTTGGCTACGCTTTGAAAAGCCTGAAGCTCAAGCCGTCATGGATGAGGCCACTGTTTTATCAAAAGATATCGATTTGCAGTTACTCTGGGATTGCGCACCAGAGGAAGAGTTTGGTTTGGTTGATGTTTCACAAGAGTATTTTGGTGAGCAAGCCACCATTCCTCAGCAAGTCTCCTTAGGAATTGCTTTGCAGGGAGCCCCAGTATTTTTTCGTCGCAAAGGGCGCGGGCGCTTTCAGAGGGCGCCGCTTGAGCAGTTGCAAGCTGGCTTAGCAGCATTAGAGCGCAAGCAAAAAGAGTTGGAGCAGCAGTCTGCTTGGCAGCAAGAGCTAGTGGCTGGTACTTTCCCAGTAACACTTCAGTCTTCTGCCTCGCAGTTATTATTTTCACCAGATAAAAATACTGCGGCATACAAAGCCTTGATGGCTGCTTGTACACAGACAGGCGAGTCGCCTGCACAGCTCATGATTCGTTGCGGAGCAATTGATTCTCCCCTGGCGTATCACCAAGGCATGTTTCTCAAGGCACATTTTCCTAATGGAGCTGCGCATAGTCAAAGCATCGCTATTGACCAAACCACTTATGCTGCTGCTATTGCGGAGCTTCCTCTTGCGGATGTGAAAGCTTTCTCGATTGATGACGCTGGAACTACGGAAATTGACGATGCCTTATCGGTAACAGAGCTCGTTGATGGAGGTCATCGCATTGGCATCCATATTGCTGCACCTGGTTTGGTGATTGCTAAAGATGATTCCATGGATCAGGTGGCGCGCAGTCGGATGTCGACGGTCTATTTTCCAGGTGACAAAATTACGATGTTGCCTGACTCTGTCATTGAGCAATTTTCTTTAGATGAAGGCGCCTCAAGACCTGCCTTATCTATCTATGTTGATATCGATGCGCACGGCGTTGCAAATAGAGACTCGCTACAAATGCGTGCCGAGATGGTACCCATGGTTGCGAATTTGCGCCTAGAAGACATTGAGCATCTCGTTAGCGAGGAAAGCTTGGCTGATGAATCTGCTACTTATCCTTATCGCAAAGAGCTTTCTATTTTATGGAAGGCTGCTCAGCTTCTCCATGCTGGCCGCCAAGAAAAACGGGTTGCTAATGGTCTTCGCGCAGAGCAGTTAGGACTGATTGACCCCAATGCCTTAGCAAGAGATTTTCATTTCCAGATCCAGGATGTGAATGGAGTAGCGCGCGTAGAGATTGTGCCGCGTCAGCGCGGATCTATTCTCGATACGATTGTTGCTGAATGGATGATTTTCTGTAACAGTGCTTCCGGTCAGCTCTTGGCTGATCATGGTTTGCCAGGCCTATTTAGAACCCAAAAAGGTTGGGGCCCTTTGCGCACGCGTATGCAAACTACCCCAGGCCCACATGAAGGCTTAGGCCTAGATTATTACGCGTGGTGCACATCGCCACTGCGCCGTTATTCTGATTTGGTAAATCAATGGCAGCTCATTGCCTTAGCTAAGCATGGCGTGACTGCAAAGATGGTTGCGCCTTTTCCGCCGCGCGATGCTAGTTTGATGGGTATTGCAGCAGATTTTGAGTCTTGCTATCAAACCTATGCTGAATACCAAGACCGATTAGAAAAGTACTGGTGTCTGCGTTGGGCTACTCAAGATGGCGAGTCTAAGAATGTACATGTGCGTCATTTAAAAGAAGGCATGTCTCGACTGGAGTTGGTCCCCTTGCATCTCCCTGTTCCAGAGCTGGCAAGCCATCCGCGCATGACTCGCGCCGAGGTGGTACTGGCAGATATCGACTTATTGCAGTTGAGCGCCGCCGTTAGGGTGCTGGAGATCGAGGCTAAGACTGAAGTGCCGGAAGTGAGTGCGCAAGAAGATGGTAGCGCAGACTAAATTGGCAGAATTCGTGATGCCTGAAAGGTTAAGCAAAGCAATGCTTTATCTTCAGACCACTTGGCGACGTCATCCATTTCGCTTGGCGCTTTGCATCTCGCTTGTAATTCATATTATTTTTTTATCGGTACGCTGGGGATTTGGTGAGATTGAGAATCGTCGCCTCAATACTCCTCTCAGTGTTGTCTTAGTCAATGCTAGTAATAAAACACCCCCTAAGGAAGCCAATAAATTAGCGCAGGCGGATTTACAGGGCGGTGGCAAAACGGAAAATCAAGATGCAACTGCTTTGCATCGTGCTCGCTTGGGTGCGGAGGCTCGCCTTGAGGTTTTGGAGAAACAGCAAAAGCAAATGTTGGCAAAGTTGACCGAGGAGCGACTTCGTTCAGGTGGACGTAAGAGTGGGGATGATCAAAAAATGACCCCCCAACTGAATTCTCTGGAAGCAGAGCTCGCTAAACGTTTGCAGGCAGATGGACGCGAACCACGCCGTAAGGTCTTAACGGGCACCAATGCCAAAGCAGTGACTTTTGCGCACTATTACGATGCAATGCGTCAGAAGATCGAAGCTTATGGAAGTGCATTTTTTCCGCGCGCCAATGGCCGTCCTTTGTACGGTAGTCTAGTGATTGTCGTCAGCGTGGATGCCCAGGGACGAATTACTACGAATGCTCAAGGTAAGGATGGGCTATCGATCGGTCGCGGCTCTGGTAATCCTGAGTTAGATCGACAGGCGATTGCTATCGTGCGAGCTTCTGCCCCCTTTGGACCATTTCCGTCTGAAATGCGTAATCAGATTGATGTACTGGATTGGGTTTCTACCTTTGAGTTTGCACGTGATGGTGCTGATCGTCTGGAGTTACGACATTAATTTTGAAAAATACTTCATAAATTCGCTTATTCTGTAGTCATCATGAATTTACCTAAGCCAGCCGATCTGCATACTGACCCCAGTTTATTTGCTGGGGTGGATGTGTACGCTGTTGCCGGCAATCCAATCGTTCATAGTAAGTCACCTGTAATCCACCAAAGCTTTGCAGAACAGGCTCAGCAAAAAATGCACTACGGTCGATTACAGCCTGACATCAATTCATTTGCGGTGGCTGCAAAATCCTTTTTTACAGCTGGTGGTAAAGGTATGAATGTCACTGTGCCATTTAAACTCGATGCACAAGCTTTTGCAGATGTATTAAGTTCGCGCGCTCAGTTGGCGGGAGCCGTTAATACCCTGTGGATTAAAGGCGGCAAGGTTTATGGTGACAACACTGATGGTGCTGGTCTAGTGCGTGATTTATTGGCACAAGGTATTGCCATTCACCAATCCAGAATCTTGCTCTTGGGGGCAGGCGGTGCAGCCCGTGGTGTTATTGGCCCATTACTAGAGCAATCGCCAAAGTGTTTGGTGATTGCCAATCGGTCTCATGCAAAAGCACAAGAGCTAGTGAAGTTGCTTGCTGATCTTGCAGTCTCCAAAGAGGTTTCTCTTGAGTCTAGGACCTTGGCTGAACTCGAAGATGCTGCAAAAACACCATATCCATTTGATTTGGTCATTAATGCTACCGCTGCCGGTTTAAGTGATACATCTCCTTTAAGCACTCAGGCGGTGGCTAATATTTTTGTGCCAAGTTCTTTTGCATACGATATGGTCTACGGAAAATCTACCGCCTTTATGCAGCAAGCTTTGCAAAAAGGTGCAAGGGTTAGCGACGGCTTAGGAATGCTAGTAGAGCAAGCTGCGGATGCTTTTTTATTATGGCGCGGCGAAACTTTAGCCACGGCGATTGATCCACGCGCAGTGTTAGCCAAACTTCGTAGTTAATTGACCTATTTAGCTTAATTTTTTGATGCGTTGGCTCACTTATTTAGTTAAATGCCTGCTTTGTGGTTTTGTAGCAATGCAGCTCTACTTTGCGATACAGATCGCCTTATGGCTCGTCATTAATCCTTCAAGCACTGCGTTTCAGAGGGCAGAGCGTTGGCGCTTGTGTTCGTGGCATTGGTCTTGCTCTGTCTATTCTGAGTGGACACCTTACGATAAGATTTCTAATAATCTCAAACGGGCTGTATTAGTTAGTGAGGACGATATCTTTTTCCAGCACCAAGGCTTTCGCTTTGAAGATATGAAAAAAGCTTGGGAAAAGAATCAGCAAAAAGCGCAGATGGGAAGTAGTTCTAAGACAGCTTTGCGTGGCGGCTCAACCATTACTCAGCAGTTAGCCAAAAATCTCTTTCTTTCTTCAGAGCAAAATTATTTTCGCAAAGGACAAGAATTCATTATTGCAGGGCTTTTGGAGTTAACTCTCTCAAAGCAGAGGTTATTTGAGATTTATCTCAACTCTGTGGAGTGGGGAGAGGGTATTTTTGGAATAGGATCTGCTGCTCATTATTATTTTGAAAGAACTCCGGCTACATTAGACCGAGATCAAGCTGCAGCATTAGGTTCCGCATTGCCCGCGCCGAAGTGTTTTGATAAACCTCAGTATTGTCGTAAGGCTAATATTCACTTTCCTACTCGCCAAGAATTCATCTTAGGAAATATGGATCGCGTTGCTTTGGCTCCTTATCCAGCACCTAAAAGTAGTAAATAAATAGATCAATAATTTATGGGCGCCAGCTTATTTGGCGGCTGCAGCCCTGAGGGCATCACGCGTGCTTTGCGCTACATCTCTTGCGGCTTGAGCAAAATCACTACCAGCGCTTGCATACAAAATCGCTCTTGACGAGTTGATGATCATTCCAGTGCCAGGCGCATTTGGAATGCGACCTGCTTTAATGGTTGCATCAATGTCACCACCTTGAGCGCCAATACCCGGAATCAGCAAGGGCATGTCGCCAACAATGGCGCGCACCTTGGCAATTTCTTCGGGAAAGGTGGCGCCGACTACGAGACTAATCTGACCAGAGCTATTCCACTTCTGTGCCGCTAGTTTAGCTACATGTAAATAGAGGGGTTCGCCTGAACTTATATTCAGAAATTGCAAATCTGAGCCACCAGGGTTGGATGTACGGCAAAGCACAATGACCCCTTTACCAGCGTACTTGAGGTAGGGTTCAATAGTGTCAAAGCCCATGTAGGGGTTCACGGTGACTGCATCTGCCCCATAGCGTTCAAAAGCCTCTAGGGCGTAATGATCCGCTGTGCTGCCAATATCTCCCCGCTTGGAATCCAGGATGACGGGAATATGGGGATGCTTATCCTTCAGGTGCCTAATGAGCTTTTCTAATTGAGCCTCAGCCCTCTGTGAGGCAAAGTATGCAAACTGGGGTTTAAATGCACACACTAAATCCGCGGTTGCATCAGCAATTTCTCGGCAGAACTCAAATATCCCCTCAGGCTTGCCTTGGAAGGATGCGGGGAGGCGCTTGGGATCGGGGTCAAAACCAACACACAGCATGCTGCCTTGGGAAGCCCATGCAGACTGGAGTTGCTGGTTAAAGGTATTTGAGCGAGAGTTCATTGGATTTGGCTTATTTTAGTGAAACTGTCATGTTGTATAGGATAAACTAGCGCACATTCCTTAGGAGTTCACCATGATCAACT
>CANFRA010000038.1 GCA_947449305.1 Burkholderiaceae bacterium | reverse complement strand
TAATGGATAACATCGAACAACGCGTTAAGAAAATCGTCGCTGAGCAATTGGGCGTCGCTGAAGGAGATATCAAAAATGAATCTTCTTTTGTGAATGACCTGGGCGCTGACTCTCTTGACACTGTTGAGCTGGTAATGGCTTTGGAAGACGAATTTGGCATCGAAATTCCTGATGAGGAAGCCGAAAAAATCACCACAGTTCAGCTCGCGATCGACTTCGCTCAATCAAAAGCTCAGGGTTAATTCCCTAGCCTAGGCATTACTGTGTCAGCATCAAATGGCCGACGCCGGGTAGTAGTTACCGGCCTTGGCCTTATCTCACCCGTTGGTAATTCCGTTGATGTAGCTTGGTCTAATTTGCTTGCTGGCAAATCAGGTATTGCTACCATCACGAAATTCGACCACGCTCCACTGAGTGTTCATTTTGCGGGAGAGGTGAAAGATTTCAACGTTGAGGAATATGTTTCTGCCAAAGAAGCGCGCCATATGGATACCTTTATCCATTACGGCATTGCTGCGGGCACGCAAGCTATTCGCGATAGCGGTTTAGAAATTAATGAGCAAAACGCCGAGCGCGTAGGCGTGATGGTGGGCTCTGGGATTGGCGGCTTGCCAATGATTGAGGAAACTGGCGCTGAGTTATTGGCTCGTGGTCCTCGTCGTATCTCACCATTCTTTGTGCCTGGCTCAATCATCAATATGATTTCTGGTCACCTCAGTATTTTGTTTGGTCTTAAGGGTCCAAACGTGGCTGCAGTGACTGCTTGCACTACTGGCTTGCATAGCATTGGTTTGGCTGCGCGCTTAATTCAGTATGGTGATGCGGATGTCATGGTCGCTGGTGGCGCTGAATCTACTATTTCTGCTTTAGGTGTTGGTGGCTTTGCTTCAGCAAGAGCGCTTTCAACTCGTAACGATGATCCAGCAACCGCTTCACGTCCTTGGGATAAAGACCGTGATGGTTTTGTGTTGGGTGAAGGTGCTGGCGTGATAGTGCTCGAAGAATATGAGCATGCTAAAGCACGCGGCGCAAAAATTTATTGCGAACTACTCGGCTTTGGCATGAGTGGTGACGCTTATCATATGACCGCACCCAATATGGATGGCCCACGTCGTTGCATGGTGAATGCGATGCGCGATGCAGGCTTAAATCCAGATCAAATTCAGTATCTGAATGCCCATGGCACTTCTACACCTTTGGGTGACAAGAATGAAACCGAAGCCATTAAAGCGGCCCTTGGCGATCATGCTAAAAAGACTTTAATTAACTCCACCAAGTCGATGACTGGCCACCTTTTGGGTGGCGCAGGTGGCTTGGAGTCTGTTTTCACTATTCTGGCTCTCCATAACCAGAAATCCCCACCTACCATCAATATCTTCAATCAAGATCCTGAGTGTGACTTGGACTACTGCGCCAATACCGCTAGGGACGTGAAGATCGAGCACGCTGTTAAAAACAACTTTGGCTTTGGTGGTACTAACGGCACCTTGATTTTTGGTAAGCTGACCTAATATTCTCTTTATCTCCACTTTTTGGTTTTTACCAAGTAGGTCTATAGCATTATGAAAAAGTACCTGATTGCGCTCTTGGCTATTTTGAGTCTAGGGCAAACCGCATTGATACCAAATACTTTTGCACAAAATCCCCGTGTAACGCTTCCGGATTTTGCGGATTTAGTTGAGCGTGCGAGTCCAGCCGTGGTGAATATTCGTACCACTGAAAAGGTTGTGGTTCAGCAGTCTCAGGGCGGCATCCCAGGAATGCCTGACGATCAAGCAGAATTCTTCCGCCGTTTCTTTGGTGTACCTATTCCCGGTATTCCAAATAGCCCTAAGCAAGCGCAACCAAATTCAGGCAAACCACAAGAAGCAGATCGTGGAGTTGGCTCTGGTTTCATTATTGAATCTAATGGTTTGATTTTGACAAACGCGCACGTCGTTGAGGGTGCAACAACTATTTATGTCACCTTAACCGATAAGCGTGAGTTCAAAGCCAAGCTATTGGGTTTGGATAAACGTACTGACGTAGCAGTTGTCAAAATTGAAGCGCGTGATTTACCAAGACTGCCATTAGGTGATTCTTCAAAGGTACGAGTAGGTGAATGGGTTCTAGCAATCGGTTCGCCTTTTGGCCTTGAGAACACCGTAACAGCGGGCATTGTTTCGGCGAAGAGTCGCGACACTGGTGATTACTTACCCTTTATCCAGACTGACGTTGCAGTCAATCCTGGTAACTCTGGGGGCCCATTGTTAAATACTGCTGGCCAAGCCATTGGAATTAATTCTCAAATCTTTAGTCGCTCTGGCGGCTACATGGGAATCTCCTTTGCAATTCCGATTGACGAGGCGATGCGTGTAGCAGAGCAATTACGCACTAATGGAAAAATGACGCGCGGTCGTATCGGCGTTGCCTTAGGGGAGATGACAAAAGAAATTGCTGAGAGTTTGGGCTTAGGCAAACCTCGTGGTGCTTATGTGCGTAATGTCGAATCTAATGGTCCTGCAGCAGTTGGTGGTATTGAGGCTGGAGATGTGATTTTGAGTTTCAATAGCCGTGAAATTAATAAGTCTACGGATTTGCCGCGCGTTGTTGGTGACACTAAACCAGGAACTACGGCTACTGTGCAAGTCTGGCGTAAGGGTAGCTCTCGCGACTTAACAGTCACTGTTGCCGATACTGACACTACTCAAGCCGCTGCTAAAAAGCCGGATGCTCCGGCTGCAAGTGGCAATAGTGCGAGTGCCTTTGGGGTGGCGGTAGTTGAGTTATCAGATGCCAAAAAGAAGGATCTCAATATCAAGGGCGGCGTTGAGGTCACCAGCTTGGGGGACGGTCCTTTGGCAAAAGCTGGTGCGCGCCCTGGCGATGTGATTGTTCGGATCGCTGATGCTGACATCACTGGGGTTAAGCAATTTGAGGCTTTAGTTAAAGCCCTTGATGCCAACAAGGCTGTTCCGGTCTTCATTCGCCGCTCTGACAGCACTTTAGTCATCCCTGTAAAGCCAAAATAAGCTCTTTTTAGGCTAGAAAATGGGGTTTGGGGCCTTTTGGGCGCCACCCATTACAATCTCTTTAAGACGGCTTTTTGCAGCGCATCATTGTGGTGCGTTCTGACAAGGCGTTTTTTGAATGACCTATTAAGACGCTATGGATTTAATCCGCAATTTTTCTATCATCGCCCATATTGATCACGGCAAATCTACGCTTGCCGATCGCATTATTCAACTTTGTGGCGGTCTCTCAGATCGTGAAATGGAAGCACAGGTTCTCGATTCGATGGATATTGAGCGTGAACGGGGCATCACTATTAAGGCCCAAACGGCGGCACTCAATTACAAAGCCAAAGACGGCAAGATTTATAACCTCAACTTGATTGATACCCCGGGGCATGTGGACTTCTCCTATGAGGTCAGTCGCTCCTTATCGGCTTGTGAGGGCGCTTTATTGGTAGTTGATGCTAGTCAGGGTGTTGAGGCGCAAACGGTAGCGAACTGCTATACCGCAATTGAACTGGGTGTTGAAGTAGTCCCCGTTCTCAATAAGATAGATTTGCCGCAAGCCGATCCTGAGCGCGCCATTCAAGAAATTGAAGACGTGATTGGGATTGATGCCACTGATGCAGTGACCTGTTCTGCCAAGACCGGTCTGGGTGTGCACGAAGTAATTGAAGAGATGATTCGCCGAGTACCGCCACCGAAGGGCGATGCTACTGCGCCGCTGCAGTGCCTCATCATTGACTCTTGGTTTGATAACTATGTTGGTGTGGTGATGTTAGTTCGGATTGTGAACGGCACCCTCAAGCCTAAAGACAAAATTACTTTGATGGCCAATGGTTCTACTCACTTAGTTGAGCACGTCGGCGTCTTTAGCCCTAAGTCGGTAGATCGCCCTGAGCTGAGTGCTGGCCAGGTGGGCTTCATCATCGCAGGCATTAAAGAATTAAAAGCGGCAAAAGTAGGTGATACAGTGACACACGCTGTTGGACAAGTAGGGCGCACACCCGCTACCGTCCCATTGCCTGGATTTAAAGAAGTCAAGTCTCAAGTGTTTGCTGGTTTATATCCAGTGGAAGCAAGTGAATATGATCAACTGCGTGAATCGCTTGAGAAGTTAAAACTCAATGACGCCTCTCTCTTGTATGAGCCAGAGGTATCACAAGCACTTGGTTTTGGATTCCGCTGCGGCTTCTTAGGCTTGCTGCATATGGAGATCGTACAAGAGCGCTTAGAGCGCCAATACGGGATGAACTTGATTACTACTGCGCCAACCGTAGTTTATCAAGTACAGCAATCTGATGGGACGATCTTGAATGTGGATAACCCATCAAAGATGCCTGAGACCAGTAAGGTTGAAACCATCTTGGAGCCCATTGTGACGGTCAATCTCTACATGCCTCAAGAGTATGTGGGCTCGATCATCACCCTATGTGTTGGTAAGCGGGGTATACAGACGGGCATGAACTATTTAGGTCGCCAAGTACAGCTGACTTATGAGTTGCCGATGGCAGAGATTGTGATGGACTTTTTTGATCGCTTGAAATCTATTTCACGGGGCTATGCTTCGATGGATTATGAATTCAAAGAATATCGCCCAGCTGATGTAGTGAAAGTCGATATTTTGATTAACGGTGATCGAGTGGATGCACTCTCAGTGATTGTCCATAGAAGCAATAGTCAGCACCGTGGTCGTGAGGTAGTGTCTAAGATGCGCGGCATTATTCCGCGACAAATGTTTGATGTCGCTATTCAGGCGGCGATTGGTAGCAATATTGTTGCCCGTGAAAACGTCAAAGCTTTGCGTAAAAACGTTTTAGCAAAATGTTATGGCGGTGATATCTCTCGTAAGCGCAAGCTACTGGAGAAGCAAAAAGAAGGTAAGAAGCGTATGAAACAAGTAGGTAATGTGGAAATTCCACAAGAAGCTTTCTTGGCTATTTTGCAGGTGGAAGATTAATGAACTTTGCACTCATCCTTCTGATCTTAGTGTTTGTTACTGGTATTGCTTATGCTGCTGACAAGTTCTACTTTGCACCACAAAGACGCTTGGCCGGTATTGATCGTATGCCTTTGTGGTTGGAATACACCGCTGGTTTCTTTCCGGTAATTTGTGCAGTGTTTGTCTTGCGCTCTTTCATTATTGAGCCCTTTAAGATTCCATCGGGCTCCATGATTCCAACTTTACAAATTGGCGATTTCATCTTGGTAAATAAATTTACCTACGGAATTCGCTTACCAGTAATCAACCAAAAGGTAGTTGATCTTGGTACTCCAAAGCGAGGAGATGTAGTGGTCTTTCGCTATCCACGCGATGAGTCTATTGATTACATCAAACGCATTGTGGCGCTACCTGGTGATGTGATTACTTATCAAGATAAGCGCCTGACGATTAATGGTCAGCCATTGCAATACGGTGGCGGTGATTCTTATCTCGATCCTGAGAATATGCGCTATGCAAAACTCTATACAGAGGCTTTCCCTGCAGATTTAGGCGGTAACCGTCACGAGATTTTGAATGACCCGGATCGTCCTGCAACTGTATTTCCGACTGAGCGCTTTCCAGGTTCAGAATTTTGCCAATATCAGCAATCGGGCTTGACTTGCACAGTACCCCCAGGACATTACTTTGCCATGGGCGATAACCGGGATAACAGTGCTGATTCTCGTTACTGGGGTTTTGTGCCTGATAAAAATATCGTGGGTAAAGCCTTCTTTGTCTGGTTGAATCTGGGTAATTTGGGTCGCATCGGTGGCTTTGAGTAAAGATCATGAACGCGCGCGCTGTCATTGAAACCGCACCACTACAAGAGCAGCTTGGCTATACATTTAAGAAGCCTGAGCTCTTAAATCAAGCTTTGACTCATCGCAGTCATAGCAAGAAAAATAACGAGCGTTTGGAGTTCTTGGGTGACTCGATTCTCAATTGCGTAGTTGCAGATTTACTCTATGAGCGTTACTCCGATTTAGATGAGGGTGATCTCTCGCGTGTGCGGGCTAATTTAGTTAAGCAGCAAGCCTTATATGAGATTGCACAAACATTGTCTTTATCAGACTATTTACGTCTGGGTGAGGGTGAGCTCAAAAGTGGTGGCTTTCGTCGCCCCTCCATTTTGGCTGACACTTTAGAAGCGGTGACTGGCGCTATCTTTTTAGATGGCGGATTTGATGCCGCAAAAGGGTGTCTGCGAAAGTTGTATTTGATCATCCTTGCACAAGTGGATCCAAAGACTCTGGGTAAAGATGACAAAACGCTCTTGCAAGAATGTTTACAAAGCTATCAATTGCCTTTGCCTACGTATAACGTGACTGGTACTACTGGCGCTGCTCATAACCAGCAATTTGAAGTGGAATGCTTGATTCCGAGTTTGAAGGTATCAGTAAAAGGTGGGGGCGCATCACGCCGTGCAGCTGAACAGTCTGCTGCTAAGACTGCCTTGCTAGCAGCCCTCAAGGCTTTGCCTCAGGAATCTCGTAAACCCAAGAAAACTCGGTCGGCTAAGAAAAAAGCAGCCAAAAAAGAAGTGGCCGAAGAGCAATTAAATTTGAAGCTGAAGGGCTAATCGTGTTTAGATGCGGCACTATCGCCATTGTTGGGCGTCCTAATATGGGCAAATCAACACTGCTCAATGCTTTGGTTGGTCAAAAGATTAGCATTACTTCTCGTAAGGCTCAAACAACCCGTCACCGTATTTTGGGTATTCAGAATCGTGAAGAGGCGCAATTTATTTTTATCGATACGCCTGGTTTTCAGACGCGTCTGATGAATACGCTTAACAAAGCGCTGAACCGCGCTGTGACCACTGCTCTGCAGGATGTCAATGTGGCTTGCTTTGTGGTTGAAGCAGGATATTTTGGTGAAGACGATAAAAAAGTTTTACAACTATTGCCGGCTGATTTACCAATAGTGCTGGTTCTCAATAAACTCGATCTTTTTAATAGTCGTTTTCAGACGCCTTCTGAGCGTGACCAGGCTTTACTCAACTTTATGAAAGAGATGTCGCGGCCATGGAATGAGTTAGGTGGCCATGATGATCAAAAATCCGAGTTTGCAGAAATCCTGCCAATGAGTGCTAAAAGCCCAGGTGATATTGAAAGACTCTTAGATGTATTAGAGGGGTATTTGCCTGAAGCACCAGCTGTCTACGACGGCGACACTATCACCGATCGTAGTGAGCGCTTCCTCGCTGCTGAAATTCTGCGTGAGAAGGTCTTTCGCTTTACTGGTGAAGAGTTGCCTTACACCAGCACAGTTGTGATTGATCAATTTAAGATGGATGGCAAGATGCGCCGCATTGCAGCGACTATTTTGGTTGATCGCGATAGTCATAAGGCCATGATCATTGGTGCTAAGGGCGAGCGATTGAAGAAGATTTCTACGGATGCCCGCATTGATATGGAAAAGCTCTTTGATGGCAAAGTCTTTTTAGAGACTTGGGTCAAAGTAAAGCGGGGTTGGGCAGATGATCGCGCTGAATTACGGGCGCAGGGTCTGGAATAAGTCACCATGGCCTCGATTCGTATTGCTGACGAGCCTGCTTTTGTGTTGCATAGTATTCCCTATAAAGAAACCAGCTTAATTCTGGATGTCTTTACACGGCAGTACGGCCGCATGGCTCTGATTGCTAAAGGCGCAAAGCGTCCACACTCGACATTGCGTCCAGTGTTGCAACGCTTTCAACCCCTTTTGGTTTCTTGGAGCGGCAAGTCGGAGCTACGCACACTCACCAAGTCTGAGTGGGTAGGTGGCATGCCTTCCTTAGTCGGCGATGCATTGCTTTGCGGCTTCTATCTCAACGAATTGCTGGTCAAATTTTTGGCGCGCGAAGACGATTACGAAAAACTTTATGATCGTTATACAGAAACGATTAATGCCTTATCGAATCTTGAATTTGAATCCAAGGGACTAGAAGAAATTCTGCGCCCATTCGAGTTATCACTCTTGCAAGAGACTGGCTATGCAGCTGCTTTGGATCGTTGTGTTGAAACCAATGAGTTACCCGATGCCAAAACCCAGTATGTTTATCAGCCTGAGCGTGGTATTCGCCCAGTACAAGGGGATGATCCTGGCCATTGGCCAGTCTTAACTGGTAAATCCTTACTCGCCATTGCAGCTGGGGATTTTTCTGATTCAGAAACACTATCTGAGAGCAAGCAGCTCATGCGTTTTCTTCTGGGCTTGCACCTGCAGGACCAAGTCTTGACTACCAGACAAATTTTGATTGATCTGAAGAAAATCTAGTAACCTACAGTCATGACAGCCTTAGAACTAGGAATTAACATCGATCACGTAGCCACGCTACGTAATGCCCGTGGTACGGTTTATCCCGATCCTATCAAAGCAGCACAACTAGCTGAAGAGGCTGGTGCCGATTTAATTACTCTGCATTTGCGTGAAGATCGCCGTCACATTAAAGATGCAGATCTATTTGCGCTGCGCCCACTCATCAAAACGCGCATGAATCTCGAGTGCGCAGTTACTCCTGAAATGATTAACATCGCATGCAAAGTAAAACCTCACGACGTGTGCTTGGTACCTGAGAAGCGAGCAGAGGTCACTACTGAAGGAGGCTTAGATGTAGTGGGACACTTTGAGGTGGTGAAAGCTGCGACAAAGCAATTGCAAGAGGTAGGTATTCGGGTATCGCTATTCATTGACCCAGAAGAAAAGCAAATTCAGGCGGCAAAAGATATTGGGGCCACAGTAGTGGAATTGCACACTGGCCGATATGCTGACTTGTCTGGCGCAGATCAGGCAACAGAATTAGAGCGTATTCGTAAGGCGGCTCAATTTGGAAAAAGTATTGGACTGCGAGTCAATGCTGGCCATGGTCTACATGAAGGTAATGTCATACCAATTGCAGCCATTGCCGATTTATCCGAATTGAATATTGGCCATGCCATTGTGGCCGAGGCAATATTTAAGGGGTGGCAAAAAGCTATCACCGATATGAAGGCTCTGATGATTCAGGGTCGAGCTCACTCATAAACTAAAAAATCAACATGATCATCGGCATTGGTACAGATATTCTCCAGATCGAGCGCTTACAGGCAGCTTATGATCGGACCAATGGCCGCTTGGCTGAGAGAATTTTGAGCCCTGATGAAATGCTGGTCTTTAAACAGCGTCTTGCCAGAAATCACAAACGTGGCATTGCTTTCTTAGCGACTCGCTTTGCTGCTAAGGAAGCATTTTCTAAGGCTATTGGCCTAGGAATGAGAATGCCCATGACATGGCGTTCATTGCAAACCTTAAATGAGCCGAGTGGTAAGCCAGTCACTTCCTATTTGGGGGCGCTTGCCAAATTTATGGCAGAAAAGAATTGGGAGGCTCACGTGACTGTGAGTGATGAACAGGATATGGCGATTGCCCATGTCATCGTTACGCAAAAGTAAGCACAAGATATTTAGCATATATAGAGGAAGAGATGAGTAAATCCACCATGAACCCAGGCCCAGTCACATTAGATGTAGTGGGCCAGGTCTTAAATGCTGAAGATCGTCGTCGTATCTCAGATCCTTTAACCGGTGGCGTTATCTTATTTGGCAGAAACTTTGCCAACCGTAAGCAACTGACCAAACTGACTGCTGATATCAAAAAACTACGCCCTGATGTATTAATTTCCATTGATCATGAGGGCGGACGGGTGCAGCGTTGTAAGACTGATGGCTTTACCCATCTGCCAGCAATGCGTAAGTTAGGTGAGCTTTGGGGTGCCAAGAGTAATTCGACCCATGCAGCCGAATCAGCAGCGCTTGCGATGGCGACAGCTACTGCCTGTGGTTATGTTTTGGCTACTGAGTTACGCGCTTGCGGTGTGGACTTTAGTTTCACACCAGTTCTCGATTTAGATTTTGGTCGCAGTGGTGTCATCGGCGATCGTTCATTTAGTCGTGATCCGCAAATTGTGTTTGCCTTGGCAAAGAGTTTGAACGAAGGTTTGCGTTTAGCTGATATGGCTAATTGCGGTAAACATTTTCCGGGACATGGTTGGGCGGAAGCAGATTCTCATGTGGCTATTCCAGTAGATGAGCGGTCCTTGGCCCAGATTCTGAATGATGATGCCAAGCCTTATGAGTGGTTAGATCTCAGCTTGGCAGCAGTGATGCCTGCTCATGTTATTTATCCTAAGGTGGACAAGAACCCTGCGGGATTTTCTAATGTTTGGCTACATTCCATCTTGCGTCAAGAGTTGGGATTTGAGGGCGTGATCTTCAGTGATGATCTCTCAATGGAGGGCGCAAGTGTTGCAGGCTCTGTAGTGAAGGGTGCTGAGCTGGCCCTCAATGCCGGTTGTGATGCTGTCCTCATTTGTAATCGTCCAGATTTAGCAGATCAATTACTTGAAAAACTAAAGGTTTCTAAAGCCAAACAGTCTGAATCTGCCTTACGCCTGAATCGTTTGATGCCAAAGTCAGTAGCTTTATCGTGGGATGAATTGCAGGATGAAGCCGAATACCAACACGCTAAGGGCTTACTTAAGCAGATGAAATTAATTGCTTAAGATATTCTTCACCTTGATAGAGAAATAAAAAAGCCCGGCGTACCGGGCTTTTTGCTTTTGAGCTTGCTACTCAGTTTTTTTACTTAATTAGCGCGGCTACGATATTCTCCGGTGCGAGTATCGATCTCGATCTTGTCACCAGTGTTGCAGAACAAAGGAACTTGCAATTCATAGCCAGTAGCCAGTTTTGCGTTCTTTAACACTTTGCCAGAGCTTGTGTCGCCTTTAACAGCAGGTTCTGTGTAAATGATTTCACGAACGAGTGAGTTTGGCATGGCTACTGAAAGTGCCTTACCTTCGTAGAACACTACTTCACATGGCATGCTTTCTTCGAGGTAATTTAATGCTTCACCCATGAATTCAGCTTCAACTTCATACTGGTTGTAGTCACCATCCATAAATACATACATTGGATCAGCGAAATAAGAATAGGTGCAGTCTTTCTTTTCGAGAATGACAACATCAAACTTATCATCGGCTTTATAAACACCTTCGTTTGGTGCGCCAGTTAATAAGTTCTTAAATTTCATTTTTACAACTGAGGAGTTGCGGCCTGAGCGGCTGTATTCGGCTTTTAAAACGACCATGGCATCACTGCCGATCATTACTACGTTACCAACGCGGAGTTCTTGTGCTGTTTTCATCGTGCTATTCCTGGGTGCAGAGTGATTTTTCTGCGGTTTTTATCAAAAACAAGATTGTAACCGCCCGCAGGCCTTTGCTGCAGGGCTTAGGCTATAAAGCGCACTAGGCGTGCGGCTAGACCGCCATCCTCCTGCGTTTTGAGTAAGTGGGTGCGCCAGGCTTTGGAATGACCATGCCAGGCATTTAGGGATTTAAACCATGTACTAGGCATTGCCCAGGTCATTGCCGCAATAGTGGCTAATCTGAGTTCTTGACTAGCATTGCTGAGGTACAAATCTAAAAAGGCTGCCAATTTAACTTCGTGGGCTCGATCTTCTTGGGGGTAGATATGCCAAATAAATGGTTTACCAGCAAGTTGAGCGCGGATAAATGAATCTTCACCTCGCACAATATTGAAGTCGCATTGTGATAGTACCCAGTCATACTCATCTTGGGATACAAATGGCATTGAGAGGAGTTGGATGTTTGCAGGCAGCTCAATCGGTTTTTCATCATAAAACTTGAGCAGTTCTACGTGACCATGAGCAAGTAATACATCAACGTTTTCTCCGAGATCGCCTAAGTCTTCAATCCACTTACGTAAGGGGGCACCAGGGTAGCAAAAAATACTGATGCGTTTGGCTTTGGGGCGTAGCTTTAACCAGAGCGATTTCAGGCTCTTGGGGATGAGATGGGCAACTTCTGATCCTTCGAGAGGGATGGGGTCTAGCAAGAGTCCACCAACATCATCTTGAAATCCTGGGAAGAAAAAATACTTTGGAATACCGTGCGATTGTGGCGACGCTTTTGCATGAAATTCTGAAACCCATGGCTCGGCGCTGAGGTACTCTAAATTGATAATGATCGGCTTTACAGAGGCAATGAAGAGTCCTGCAAGATAGCGTTCTGGTAAATCACAGCCAAAAGCCTCAATCACGACATCTGGGGTTTGAACGGGATGCCTGGCATTACTATGGCTAGCTTCCCAAGGTTGCAGATCAATTTTGTGGCTTAGCGCTTCATCGCTGCCAGAAGCGAGTAAATTAAGGGTTGGCAAGTCATTGCAGAAAATGCGTACTTCTTGGCCATGAAGACTTGATAAGCTTCGGGCTAGACGCCAGCAAATACCGGCATCACCATAGTTGTCTACGATTTGGCAGAAAATATCCCAACGCATGAGCAATTCTTCTTTTGAAAACCTTCAGCAAGATGTTAAACGGCTACCCGGATTGCCGGGGGTGTATCGCTTTTTTGATGAAGCAGGGCAAATTCTCTATGTCGGCAAAGCTCGCCACCTCAAAAAACGCGTCTCCAGTTATTTTCAGAGCAAACAACTTTCTCCACGCATAGCACTCATGGTGGGCAAAATCGCCCGCTACGAAACAACAGTAACACGGACTGAAACTGAAGCACTCATTCTAGAGAACAATCTCATTAAAGAATTGGCTCCACCATTCAATATTCTATTTAGAGATGATAAGTCTTATCCTTATGTCATGTTGACGGGCCACCAGTTCCCCAGGCTGGCTTCTTATCGTGGCAAGATAGATAAGCGCAATCATTACTTCGGGCCTTTCCCAAATTCTTGGGCAGTGCGCAATAGTGTGCAGATTTTGCAAAAAGTGTTTCGTCTACGAACCTGCGAAGACTCTGTCTTTAAGAATCGTAGCCGCCCATGTTTACTTCATCAAATTCATCGTTGCAGCGCCCCCTGTGTTGGCAGGCTCAGCGAAGAGCAGTATGGTCAAGATGTTGCTCAAGCAACCCGCTTTTTAGAAGGTGATCATAGTCGGGTGTTATCAGAACTTGAAAAAGAAATGCACGTCCATAGCGAAGCCATGGAATATGAAATGGCTGCAGTACTGCGAGACCGTATTGCTGATCTCTCGAGTGTTTTGCAGCAGCAGTCGATGGATACTGTTGCTGAGGGTGAGGGTGATGTTGATGTGATTGCTGTTGCACAAATGGAAGGAATGGTTTGTGTGAACTTGGCGATGGTGCGTGGCGGTCGCCACTTGGGTGATAGAGCTTACTTCCCTAAGGGATTGCGAACCACCTCTGGCGAGTTGCCAACACCCCCAGAAATTCTCGAGGCCTTTATTGCACAACATTATTTAGAAGAAAATATCGATGAAGCAGCTTCTGGAGGAACGACTCATTTAATTCCACCCGTACTAGTTTTAAATCATGCTCTGCAATCGATCAGTGATGACGTCTCTAAGTTGAGTGATGCACCTCCGGAAGGTTTACATGACTTATTAAATGCACAGGCCGGCAGAAAAATTACCTTCTTACACCAACCGCAAGGACAAAGGCGGCACTGGCTTTCGATGGCTGAGGGTAATGCCAAGATTGCTCTAACTAAGCGGCTGGTTGAGACTGGTGGGCAGTTGGCGAGAGCGCGGGCATTGGCAGATATTTTGGCGCTCGATTTAGAAAGCCTTGAGCAATTACGAATCGAGTGTTTTGATATTAGCCATACCTCTGGTGAGGCAACCCAAGCTTCTTGTGTGGTTTATGCAAAGAACGCGATGCAGTCTGGCGAGTATCGCCGTTTTAATATCACCGACATTACTCCGGGCGACGACTACGCTGCTATGCGACAAGTATTGCAAAGACGCTATGCCAATTTTCAGGAACTCCCGGTAGATAGAATCCCGCAAGTCATTTTGATTGATGGCGGTAAAGGGCAAGTTGAGATGGCTAGGCAGGTTCTTGCAGAATTCGGCATGGATGTAGGTCTCATTGTGGGGGTGGCTAAAGGCGAGGGCCGTAAGGTTGGCTTAGAAACATTGATCTTTGCCGATGGGCGCAAAGCTCTAGAGCTCGGAATTGATAGCGCCGCTTTATTATTAGTTGCGCAGATTCGAGATGAGGCTCATCGTTTTGCAATCACTGGAATGCGCGCCAAGCGGGCCAAGGCAAGAACAGTCTCTCGCTTAGAGGAGATCGAAGGCATTGGTGCCAAGCGACGTCAAAAGCTATTAGCCCGTTTTGGCGGATTAAAAGGGGTGGCTAATGCGAGTATCGAAGAGATCGCTAGCGTGGAAGGAGTCTCACTCACTCTCGCTGAGCAGATTTATCGCCAACTCCACTAGCAAATCTGTCACTCACTTAGTTTATCCTTGATATATGCCATTTAATCTACCTATTGCCCTAACCTGGTTGCGTGTTGCAGCAATTCCCTTATTAATTGCGATCTTTTATCTCCCGGGTACATGGTTAACGCCTCTTGAGAAGAATATCTTTGCAACCATCATCTTTGTCTTTGCTGCACTCACCGATTGGTTGGATGGATTTTTGGCAAGGCGCATGCATCAAGAATCTGCCTTTGGACAATTTCTAGATCCCGTTGCAGATAAACTCATTGTGGCGGCAGCATTATTGGTTCTACTGAACATGGATCGTGTTCAGGTCTGGGTTGCTCTCATCATTATTGGACGAGAAATTACGATCTCTGCTTTGCGAGAGTGGATGGCCTTATTGGGTGCTGGTAAAAGCGTGGCTGTTCATATGGTCGGGAAATTAAAAACGACAGCACAATTGGTGGCAGTTTCATTTTTGTTGCTCAATGACACCTTTTTTGGATGGTTAGACTGCGCCAGAATTGGTACTTGGCTGATTTGGGTGGCTTCGTTTTTAACACTCTGGTCCATGTTCTATTACATGAAAAAGGCCTTGCCACAATTGGCTGGCAAGATTGATTAAATTCTAAAAAGCCCAGCCAGCTAAGCCTTTCAAGGGAAAAATGCTTTCTCTTCGATTGTTTGTTAAACTGTCGCCCTGTTATGCGGGAATAGCTCAGCTGGTAGAGCGATACCTTGCCAAGGTATAGGTCGGGAGTTCGAACCTCCTTTCCCGCTCCAAGTTCGATGG
>CANFRA010000037.1 GCA_947449305.1 Burkholderiaceae bacterium | reverse complement strand
TGTTAATTTTTACCCCCTATTTAAACCCCTTTTTACCCAGCAAAGTACGCCGTGCAACTGAAATCCATCAAACTTTCCGGCTTTAAGTCGTTCGTTGACCCAACCCATTTTGAAATGCCTGGCCAATTAATTGGCGTTGTGGGTCCTAACGGCTGCGGAAAGTCGAACATTATTGACGCCGTCCGCTGGGTTTTAGGTGAATCTCGCGCTAGTGAACTGCGTGGCGAATCGATGCAGGACGTCATTTTTAATGGCTCTGGTTTGCGTAAGCCATCTGGTCGTGCCAGCGTGGAATTGATTTTTGATAATTCTGAGGGTCGCGCTCAAGGTCAGTGGAGTGCTTTTACAGAGTTAGGAATCAAACGCGTTTTGACTCGTGATGGCAACTCTAGTTACTACGTTAATAATCAAGTAGTGCGTCGTAAAGATATTCAAGATATTTTCTTGGGCACTGGTATGGGTCCAAGAGGTTACGCCATTATTGGTCAAGGAACCATTAACCGAATTCTAGAAGCAAAGCCAGAAGAATTGCGCGTGTTCTTAGAAGAGGCTGCTGGTGTTTCTAAATATAAAGAGCGTCGCAAGGAAACTGCATCGCGTTTAGAAGACACTGTAGAAAATTTAACTCGTGTTGAAGATATCTTGCGTGAGCTAGATCAGCAATTAACGCGTTTAGAAAAACAAGCTACAGTTGCTGAGCGTCACGCAGAGCTCTCAGCGCAGATGAAATCACAGCAGCAGTTGCTGTGGTTTGTGCGTCAGACTGAGGCTGGTAAAGAGCAAGAGCGTCATGCTAATAGTATTCGTGATACCCAGGTCAGCTTGGAAGAGCAAACCGCTAAGTTACGTCATGCTGAGGCCGAATTAGAAACCATGCGTACCCAGCAGTACGCGTTGCAAGATAAGGTTTCTCAAGCTCAGGGTGATTTGTATCAAACTAACTCTGATGTGAGTCAGGTCGAGTCCCAGATTCACTATGTGCAAGAAGCACGTCAACGTTTGCAACAACAAACCATCGATTTACAGGCGCAGTTACAACGTTGGACTATTCAAGAGACTGATGCTGCACAAGCGCAACGCACTACCGAGCATGAGCTATCTCTTGCTACAGAAAAAGAGCAAACCCTCTTGGCAGATCTGAATGGCTTGCAAGCACAGATGCCAGGTCGTGAAGAGGCTTATCAAACATCCGCTCGCGACCTTAATAATGCGCGAGAAAGTTTGGCATCTATTGAGCAGCGCTTAGCCAGTTTGGGTGAGCGTATTCGTGCGATGTCTGCACAATCGGATGAGCTAAAAGGGCGCGAGACTCGTCTCACCAGCGAATTAGATGGCATGCGCAGACCGGATGCAGAGGCTTTGCAAACCTCGATTGATCGCCAGGTCATGGCGCAGCGTAAGGTTGATGAGGCTAAGCAACGCGCAGCTGATACACAGCAACGCGTACCAGCTGCTGACGAGGCGCGGAATGTCGCACAGCAAAAGACCCAGACTGCAAACCAGGATCTTGCGCAAACTGAAGCGAAGTTAACAGCACTGACCGCTTTGCAAGCTAGCGTTCAAGCGCAAGGCAAGATTGGACCATGGTTAGAAAGCAAGGGACTTAAAGAGAGCAAGCGTCTCTGGCAAGAACTGAAGGTTGAAAGCGGCTGGGAAGCTGCTTTGGAATCCGTATTGCGTGAACGCTTAGCTGCAGTAACTGCAAAGAGCGTTCAAGAAACATTGGCTTTGGCTAATGATGCCCCTCCAAGCCGTTTAGCGATCTTACTTACCGAAGAAATTACTCCTGCGCACACTAATGTGCCTGCTGATTTCACACCACTGCTGACCCGCGTTCAAAGTGCTGGCGCAGCAAGACTGACTTCTGTATTGCAAGAATGGTTAGATAATATTTATATCGCCAGCAGCCTTGAAGATGCCTTGCATCGTCGCGAGAAATTACCCGCTGGCGGTGCTTTTGTTACTCAGCAAGGCCACTTAGTGAGCCGTGTCAGTGTTCAGCTCTATGCTGCAGACTCTGAGCAAGCCGGTATGTTGGCGCGCGCTCAAGAGATGGAAAGCCTTGAGAAGCAATTGCGTGCCCAAAAGCTGATGCAAAGTGAGTTGCAAAGCGAATTGGATCAGTGTGTTGCAAATTATCAAGCCGCACACCAAGCAGCAGAGCAGGCACGCATCAATGCTGAGCATACTGTGCAAGAAGCGCATGGTTTCGAAGTAGAAAGAATGCAGCTCACTCAAGCTGAAGAGCAATACAGTCAGCGTGCCGCACAAATTCAAAGCGAGTTATCAGAATTGCATCTGCAGATGGAGCAATTGGGCGTAAATCAAGCGCAATCAAGCGGGGAGTTAGCCCAATCAGAGCAGTCCAAACAGGGATTGCAAGATTCTCTCCACGCAGCCCAAGAAAAATTAGAGTTAACCACTCAAGAGCGCGATCACTTGCGTGAATCACTTCGTGCTGCTGAGATGGCAGCTCAAGAAGCGGCATTTGCAACGCGCTCATTGCAGCAACGTATTACTGATTTGCAACGTGATCAAAGTACAGCACGTACCCAGATCATGGAGATCCAGGATAAGCATGACTTAGCTACGCAAGAGCTGGCAACTTTAAGTGATGAAGAAGCTCAAGATAAATTACAAGGCTTGTTGCTGGCCCGCAGTGCACGTGAGGCTTCCCTTGCGAATGCGCGCACCGAACAAGATGCTTTATTACATCAATTGCGTGAAGCTGATGAAGCCCGCATGCAAATAGAGCGTGGTTTACAACCAATGCGCGACAAGGTGGTTGATTTACAGTTACGCGAGCAAGCTGCCCGCTTGAACTTCGAGCAATTTGCAACCTTATTGTCAGATGCAGAGGCCGATCTCATTGCCTTGGAGGCAAATTTCAATTCAGACTTGAAGGTGGGCGCACTGCAAACTGAAGTCAATCGCTTGAATACTGAAATTCAATCCTTGGGTCCAGTCAATATGGCGGCTCTTGATGAGCTAGCGAGCTCACGTGAGCGTAAACAGTTCTTAGATGCTCAATCTGCAGACTTGAATGAAGCAATGCAGACTTTGACAGATGCGATTGCGAAGATTGATGCTGAAACTCGTGATCTATTGCAAGGAACTTTCGACCAAGTCAATACGCATTTTGGAAAATTATTCCCAGAGCTCTTTGGTGGTGGTCATGCTGAACTAGTGATGACCGGCGAAGAAATTTTGGATTCAGGTGTTCAGGTCATGGCGCAGCCTCCAGGTAAGAAAAATAGCTCTATTCATCTACTCTCTGGCGGTGAAAAAGCGTTGACCGCAATTGCTTTGGTTTTCTCACTCTTCCTGCTTAATCCTGCCCCATTCTGCTTGCTAGATGAGGTGGACGCTCCATTGGATGATGCGAATACCTTACGCTATGCAAAGATGGTATCCAAAATGTCAGAAAAGACCCAGTTTGTGTTCATCTCACATAACAAGATCACCATGGAAATTGCTCATCAACTAATTGGTGTCACCATGCAAGAGCAGGGCGTATCCAGAATTGTGGCAGTAGATATCTCATCTGCTGTATCGATGGTGGAGGCCGCCTAAGTGTACGTGGAACAAATCATGACGAGTTTGGGTTTGTCTGATTTGCAATTTGCATTAGCTGTCATTGGCTTAGTCATTCTGATACTAGTAGCCATTCTGAATTTGAAATACGCGCGCGCTCGTCGCCAAGCAAAAGAGCAAGTCCAATTGAACGATGACCGCTTTGGTCGCGAGCCTGGCTTTACCACTGGTTTTGCTGATTCAGAGATTGCACGCACTGAGCCAAGCTTTGCATCTACTTCAACAGCAAATGCTAGCTTAGAGAAATTTACTATTGATCCCCGTATTGATTGCGTCATCACACTTCGTTTTGATGAGCCTATTGCTGGATCAGAGATCTTAGAAGAGATTCATGAGTGGGTTGATTCGCAAGTGCCAGCCAGCTCTAGATGGATATGTGAAGGTCTCAATGCTGACCAAGATGCTGCAGAGGATTGGGAAGCCCTTAAGCCTGGATCGACCTATTCAGAGTTGCAGTTAGCAATTCAATTGGCAAGCCGCCGCGGTGCTATCGGAGTATTAGAGCTGTCTGATTTTTGCTCACGTGCACAAGCGTTAGCCGAGACTTTGGGCTCTCAAATTGATATGCCTAGTGTGAACACGATGCTGGAAAGCGCTAAAGAACTAGACGTAATGGCCGCTGATAGCGATATTCAACTGAGTATTAACGTTTTATTTGATGAACCATGCCCATGGGGTAACTTTGATGCCCTGATGCGTCAGCGTGGTTTTAAATTAGCTCGTAACGGTAGGCAATATGAGTTCTATAGTAATGGGGTACTTGTCTTTAATAGCGCTGATTTAGATCCCAATTCACCGGTATCGCAGTTGACCTTATTGCTTGAAGTTCCATTGGTGGCACAAGAAGAGCGTGCCTTCGAAAGAATGCTGGGTGAAGGTGTTGAGCTTGCTCAGGCTGCCCATGGCCGTTTAGTAGATGACAATGGCATTAACTTGAGTGAGGCTGCAGTAATAAGTATTCGTCAGCATCTTGATCTTCTGTATGTCAATCTAGAGAAGTCTGGCGTTCCTGCTGGATCTTCTACGGCTAGCAGACTCTTTAGCTAGGAAATCACCTTGTCGTCCAATAGTCCGACAAATTTAGCGGAGCGCTATGCATTCTTGCAGGCAGAGCTTGCCCGCTTAGAGCATGCCTATTACGTGCTTGATAACCCACTTCTGCCCGATATTGAATATGACCGCCTCTATCGTGAGTTATTAGATATTGAGGCTGCGCATCCTCAATGGATTACATCAGAATCGCTGTCGCAAAGAGTGGGGGGTACCGCTCTCAAAGAATTTGATTCCGTAACCCATGAAGTGCCGATGCTCTCTCTTAATAATGCTTTTGAAGAAGCTGAGCTTGTCGCCTTTGATCGGCGCTGTCGTGAGGGCTTGCACTTAGATCATGTTGCTTATGCTGGCGAGCTCAAATTTGATGGCTTGGCTATCTCACTGCGTTATGAAAATGGCACTCTAGTAACTGCTGCTACACGCGGTGATGGCGCCAGTGGCGAAGATGTCACAGCAAACATTAAAACCATCCGTGCTATTCCTCTCAAGCTCACTTGTAAGAATATCCCGAAAGTATTAGAAGTTCGTGGTGAAGTCTTTATGTATCTTAAAGACTTTGAGAAAATGAATCGACAGGCAGCAGAGTTGGGAGAGAAGGAGTTTGCCAATCCCCGAAATGCAGCAGCCGGCAGCTTGCGTCAATTAGATTCGAAGATCACTGCAAAAAGACCTCTTTCTTTCTTTGCTTATGGTTTGGGAGCGATAGATCCTCAATCTTGGCTACCAAAAACCCATGAAGAATTACTCAACGCCTATGTAGAGCTAGGATTGCCTGTGTGTTCAGAGCGCAGAGTGTTGAACTCGGTGCAAGAGATCCTTACTTTTTACAATGAGATTGGTGCAAAACGAGACTCTCTTCCGTATGACATCGATGGCGTTGTTTATAAAGTCAATTCGTTTGCAGAGCAGACTAAGCTTGGTTTTGTATCTAGAGCCCCCCGATTTGCATTGGCTCACAAGTACCCAGCGCAAGAAGCGCTCACTACTGTCTTGGGGATAGATGTCCAAGTGGGACGCACAGGCGCAATTACTCCTGTGGCCAGGCTAGCACCAGTCGAAGTGGGCGGGGTAACGGTGACCAATGCCACGCTTCATAACGAAGACGAAGTAAAGCGTAAAGATGTGCGTATTGGCGATACTGTTTCTGTCCGCAGAGCAGGTGATGTGATTCCGGAAGTAGTTTCAGTCATTAAAGATCGCAGACCTACCAACACAACAGAATTTGTCATGCCAAGCAAGTGCCCGGTATGTGATTCACATATTGAGCGTTTGGCAGATGAGGCAGTAGCTCGTTGTAGCGGTGGTTTATTTTGTGGGGCGCAGCGCAAACAAGCATTAATTCACTTTGCCCATAGAAGGGCGCTCGACATCGAAGGTTTAGGCGAGAAGATTGTTGATCAATTGGTTGATCAAAATCTGGTGAGAACCCCAGCAGATCTCTACAGATTGGGATTTACTGCTCTAGCCAATCTTGAGCGTATGGGCGATAAGTCTGCAGATAATCTCATTCAAGCAATTAATCAGTCCAGAAACACTACCCTAGCGAGATTTATCTTTGCCCTGGGTATTCGTCATGTGGGCGAGACTACAGCAAAGGATTTAGCGAATCACTATCAGTCTATGCATGTCTTAATGGATGCTGGTATGGAAGACTTACTCACCGTGAAAGATGTTGGGCCAGTAGTGGCTGATTCCATCACCAGCTTTATGCAGGAAGCGCATAACCGAGAAGTCATTGAACAACTTTTAGCTTCAGGAATGCAGCTTGCTGTAGAAGAAAAAGTGATCAGCGCTGCAGTGGCAGGCAAGACCTTTGTTCTGACGGGCACTTTTCCCAACCTGACAAGAGATGAGGCAAAAGATCTATTGGAAAAAGCAGGAGCTAAGGTGGCCGGTTCAGTTTCCAAGAAAACAGACTACGTTGTTGCAGGTACTGATGCGGGCAGCAAGCTCACTAAAGCAGAAGAACTGGGCGTGCCTGTGATTGATGAAGCAGCCATGCTCAATTTATTGAAATAAGGCTCTTTCTCAAATGAATTCATTACATCAAGACTTCTCTCTGAGTGCTCAATCCTGGGATCGCTTGGGACCAATTTCTGATCAAGAAAAGCAAGTTCGGATTGATTTAGCAACAGCCTATCAACTTGCGTATCTCAAAAATTGGGATGACGGAATCTATACCCATATATCAGCAGCGATCCCAGGCGAAAAAGGTGCTTATTTGCTCAATCAGTTTGGGCTACGCTTTAATGAAGTCACTCCGCAGAATTTAGTGAAGGTCAATATTGAAGGCAAGATATTGTCTGGTGATGGCCCAGTCAATCAAACGGGTTTTGCAATTCATGGAGCAGTACATGCAGCAAGGTTAGATGCGCATTGTGTATTTCATTTGCATGCAGATGCTGTGATTGCTGTATCGGCCCAGAAGCAAGGGCTATTACCGATTTCTCAGCATGCCTTGCGTTTTTATCAAGATATGGGCTACCACCCATATCAGGGCTTAGCGCTTTCATCGCAAGAGCAGGATTCCTTGATTGCAAACTTAGGCAATAAGAAGGCCATGCTTTTGCATAATCACGGCAGTATTGTTTGTGGGGCGTCTATTCAGCAAGCGTTTTATTTAATGGATGTACTAGATAAGGCCTGCAACATTCAGCTACTAGCTGTATCTCATGGGGATCTTATTTGTCCGCCCGCAGCCATCTGTGAATTAACCTACGAGCAGCTTTGTAGTGACGGTGATCAGGAGGGTCAGCTAGAATGGCCTGCATATCAACGTGTATTTATTAATCATTAATCGGAGGTAAAGGTGCCAGTCATTCAAGTTCAATTATTTGAAGGTCGTACAGAGGACGTCAAGCGTGAGTATGCAAAAGCCATTACTGAGGCTGCCGTCAAAATTATGGGTTGCTCTGCTGATTCTGTAGATGTGATCTATCAAGACATCAAAAAATCAGATTGGGCTACTGCAGGTAAGTTATGGAGTGATTAGTTCCAACGTACATTCATCATGAGATCCCCATTTATTGGGGATTTTTTTATTCAATGTGCTCTGGGGGAAGACCCTTCCACCACTCTCCTTTAAATTGACCCTGTAGCCAATCAATGCACTGACTCACCTTAGTGGGCACATGTTTGGGGGACGAAAACACCGCATGCATTTCTTGACTTGGTAGTAGCCAGTCTTCCATGACTGGTTGTAACACTTGATCTTGAATTGATTGATGGGCGACATAGCAGGGTAGCGCTGCTAAGCCCATTCCCGCTCTAGCTGCTGCGAGAATGGAAGAGAGGTTATTCGAAATAAATGGCCCCTTCACCTCAACAACTTCAGTTTGATTTTGAGGATTTGTAAAGCTCCAGCGATGATCACTTTGCGCTGTTGTGTAGATGAGAGCGCGATGCTTTTTAATATCTTCTGGCACCTTAGGCGCTGGATGTTCTTGAAGATATTTAGGATTAGCAACTAATATCCAGGGATTCATGCCGATGAATCGGGAACCTAATGAGGAGTCAGGTAGATTTCTCATCCGAATGGCTAAATCGACTCCTTGCTCAATCAGGTTGATGTAGCGATCATCCATACTCAAATCTACTTCTAGCTCTGGATGGTGTGACATAAATTCTAGGATGGAGGGTGTTAATACTCGGCGCCCAAAAGCAACAGAAGAACTGATGGTTAATTTGCCACGAACTTTTGATTGCATTAATGAGGCGAGATCATCAGCCTCGTTAATTTCTTGAGAAATGATTTTGCATTTTTCGTAGTAGAGCTTGCCAATTTCAGTGGCAGTGACCCCACGCGTGCTGCGATGCAGTAATAGAGTGCCTAAACGTTTTTCTAGGCTAGCTACAAACTTGGTTGCCGTTGGTTGAGTAATACCCAAGTCCTCAGCAGCCTTGCTAAAGGAGCCTGTCTCAACAATTCGGATAAATAGAGATATGCCTTGGACGCGATCCATAGTGCTTTTTAAGGGTTTTGATGCACTATTTTTACACTATTCCATGGTGGAATACTAGATATAGATTTGCTGATCTTCCCAAAATAGGCAAATTTGACCATCATTGCGCCTACAACAACATTGGGAGGCAAATCATGGCAAAAATGAAGGCAGCAATGGCAGCGGTTTTGGTGATGGAAAAAGAGGGCATTACTACTGCCTTCGGAGTACCTGGCGCTGCAATTAATCCGCTCTATGCGCAACTTCGTGAACGTCAGTCGATTACCCATATTTTGGCGCGCCACGTAGAAGGTGCATCGCATATGGCCGAAGGCTACACCCGCGCTAAGGCTGGCAATATTGGCGTCTGTATTGGTACATCCGGTCCTGCTGGAACCGATATGATCACTGGCCTATATTCAGCGAGCGCTGATTCCATTCCAATTCTTTGTATTACAGGCCAAGCACCACGCGCACGTTTATACAAAGAAGATTTCCAAGCTGTTGATATTGAAAGTATTGCTAAGCCTGTGACTAAATGGGCTGTTACTGTTCGTGAGCCAGGTTTAGTGCCACGCGTATTTCAGCAGGCATTTCACATCATGCGCTCTGGACGTCCAGGGCCAGTATTGATCGATTTGCCAATTGATGTTCAGATGGCTGAGATTGAATTTGATATCGATACTTATGAGCCATTGGCGGTTTACAAACCTACACCAAGTCGTAAGCAGATCGAAAAAGCGATGGAAATGTTAATGACTGCCGAAAAGCCATTGATTGTGGCTGGCGGCGGAATCATCAATGCGGATGCTTCTAAGTTATTAGTAGAGTTTGCCGAAATAATGAACATTCCAGTCATTCCAACTTTAATGGGTTGGGGATCAATCCCGGATGACCACCCTTTAATGGCTGGTATGGTTGGCTTGCAAACTGCGCATCGCTACGGCAATGCAACTATGTTAGCCAGCGACTTTGTATTAGGCATTGGCAACCGTTGGGCTAATCGCCACACCGGTTCAATTGATGTTTACACCAAAGGCCGTAAGTTTGTTCACGTTGATATTGAGCCTACCCAAATTGGTCGTGTATTTACGCCTGACTATGGAATTGTTTCCGATGCTAAAGCAGCTCTTGAGTTATTTGTTGAAGTTGCTAAAGATTGGAAGGCAAAAGGCAAACTTAATAATTACGGTGATTGGGTGGGTCGATGCCAAGAGCGTAAGAAGCTCATGTTGCGTAAGACTGATTTTGATAACATTCCAGTCAAACCACAACGTGTGTATCAGGAGATGAACACTGCATTTGGTCGCGATACTATTTATGTGACCACCATTGGTTTATCGCAAATTGCAGGTGGACAGTTCTTGCATGTGTATGGCGATCGCCAGTGGATTAACTGCGGACAAGCCGGCCCATTAGGTTGGACTATTCCTGCTGCTTTGGGTGTGTTGGCTGCTGATCCTACTCGTACCGTTGTCGGTTTATCAGGCGATTACGACTTCCAGTTCTTAATTGAAGAGTTGGCAGTAGGTGCGCAATTTAAATTACCTTTGGTAATGGTATTAGTAAACAACAGTTACCTTGGCTTAATTCGTCAGGCGCAACGTGGATTCGATATGGACTACTGTGTACAGTTGGCCTTTGACAACATCAACGTTGACGATACAACCCTCAAGGGCTATGGCGTTGACCATGGCAAAGTGGTTGAAGGTTTGGGTTGCAAATTAATCCGTGTAAGCGATCCTGCCAAGATTAATGCTGCCTTAGTTGAAGCACAGAAGATGGCTAAACACTTCATGGTGCCAGTAGTGGTTGAGGTGATCATGGAGAAGGTAACCAATATTGCGATGGGTATGGAGATTGACAATATCAATGAGTTTGAAGAAGTTGATTGTCGTCACCCAGCTGGTCGTGAAGGATTACAAATGGCAGGCCTCTTAGACTAAGCATTCAAGAAGTTTGTATTGCAAGAGCCCAGCTTAAAACCTGGGCTCTTTCTTTTTGTAGGTCATTTCTTACTAAGAAATCAGGTGGCAAGCTATAGAAGCTCTCAGTAATATTTTTGATTTGAGGATCTTCTATGCTGAAATTTCTAGAATTTTCTGGTTCCAATACTGACGACAGGGTGTGTTCGATCCTGGGTTATGAAAACCCCTTTAAAAGGTCTAATAAGCTAGGGCATATTACGGCCAGTGGTCTAGTCATCCATAACGACAAGGTATTGCTAATCTTTCATCCATTCATTAAGAGGTGGTTTCAACCAGGCGGCCATATTGATGATGGTGAATCACCAATTGATGCAGCTATTCGTGAGGTTTATGAGGAGACTGGTTTTGTCTGCGTCCCAGATTCGAAAGATCTTGAGCCAATCGATATCGACATTCATGAAATCCCAGCAAATCCCAAGAAGGGTGAAGACACTCATTTGCATATCGACCTACTATATTGTCTGAGGATATCCTCTCAAGAGCAATCTATTGAAGATATTTCTTATGCTTGGATTGCTTTTGACCAGATTGAAAGCGATCGAATTAAGCGAGCATTAGCCAAGCTAAATTAAGCCCCCAAAGCTTCAAGCAACTCTGTCTCTAACTGGATCTGTAGTTTTGGGTTCTTGCCTAAGTTAGCTGCATCGAGTAGCAATACATCTTCCACTCGCTCGCCAAGTGTATTGATGCGTGCGGTATGAATCGATACCTGATGTTTGGCTAATACTCTAGAGATGGTGTAAAGCAAGCCGGTACGGTCACTAGCTGATAGTGCGAGTGTGTAATATCTGCCACGCTCATCCGGAACCATATGAACGCGTGGTTGAATCGGGAAAGTACGTGACTGCCTGGAGAGGCGACCCATGCTTGGGTTGGGTAGGGGGTCTGCATTGGTTAAAGCAGCGGTTAACTCAAACTCAACCAGTTGAATGATGTCGCGATAGCTGCCACCCTCATCAACTAAGGTACTGCCAGATATTTGGAAGGTATCTAAAGCATAACCATGACGTGTTGTGTGAATGCGGGCATCCCAAATCGAGAAACCATGTCTTTCAAAATAGGCGCAGATTCTGGCAAAAAGATCTTCTTGGTCTTTCACGTAAACGGCAACCTGTAATCCTTCGCCAATTGGCGAGAGCCTGGCGCTAACAATCGCTCGATCGCTATTGACCTTGTTATATAGATGTCGTGTTAGCCAAGCAATATCAGATGAATCCTGTCTTAAGAAAAATGCGACATCTAATTGCTTCCAGAAATCTTCATAGGACTCATCATCAATGCCGTAAAGACGCAATTTAGCTCTAGACTCCTCTTGATGTTGGGCTAGCTCTGAGGAGGCATCAGGCTTAGCTCCACCCAGTACTCTGAGTGTGGCACGATAGAGATCTTCTAGGAGCTTACCTTTCCAGGCATTCCAGACCTTAGGACTAGTACCGCGCACGTCAGCCACAGTTAACAAGTAGAGTGCAGTCAGGTGGCGTTCATCACCGACTTTTTTGGCAAATGCTCTGACGACATCTGGGTCAGTAATATCTTGTTTCTGAGCTGTCTGGCTCATATTGAGGTGTTCGGCAACTAGCCAAACTACTAGCTCAGTATCTTTTTTATCTAAACTATGTTCTTTAGCAAACTTACGTACATCAGCTCTGCCAAGTTGCGAGTGATCGCCGCCGCGTCCTTTGGCAATGTCATGGAATAGGGCGGCTATTACTAATAACCATGGCTTTTCAAAGTGCGCAATGAGGCCGCTGCAGAATGGAAATTCGTGGGTGTGCTCGATCACCATGAAGCGACGTACATTGCGGAGCACCATCAAAATATGTTGATCCACTGTATAGACGTGAAACAAGTCATGCTGCATTTGTCCAACAATTCTTCTAAAGGCAGGCAGGTAGCGGCCTAAGACGCTAGTGCGATTCATGAGCTGAAATGCGCGAGTGACGCCATCAGGTTGTTTCAGTAGCTCCATGAACAAAGCTTTGTTGACTGGGGCGGCGCGCCATTTACTATCCATTTTTTGACGAGCGTTATACAAGGCTCTAAAAATAGTCGCAGAGAGACTCTTCACATTGGATGTTTGAGCAAACACCAAAAAGGTTCGGAGAATTTGCTCAGGATGTTTTTGGTAAAGCTGCGGATCAGTAATATCCAGAACCCCTTGCCGCTCAATGAAATGCTCATTACCTTCACCGGGAATGGTATGGGTTGTTTTCGACTCTTGTGGAAAGAGGAGTGCTTCAATGTTTTGTAAAAGTACATCATTGAGTTGATTGACAGCTTTTGCAGCCCAGTAGTAGCGACGCATGATTGCTTCACTGGCTAAGCGAGAAGATTCTTCTTCAATACCCATGGACTTAGCTAAGGCGGTCTGTAAGTCAAAGACGATCACGTCTTGCCTTCGCCCTGCCAGTAAATGGAGGTTCGCTCGCAGCGTCTCTAAAAAACGCTGATTGCGGTTCAGTTCAGTGAGCTCACGTTGTGTCACTAAGCCCACATCATTTAAGTCTTTAAAAGTCTTGCCAAGCAATGCGGCTTTACTAACCCAGGAAATGATTTGTAGATCTCGTAATCCACCGGGACTCTCTTTGCAATTAGGCTCAAGAGAGTAGGGCGTATCCTGATATTTATAGTGGCGCTGAATTTGCTCTGCTAGTTTTGCTTGGAAGAAGGCTTTGGGATCCATAGCAGCTTCAAACGCCTTGGAGAATTCTTTTAGTAGCGATCTTTTGCCGCAAATGAATCGCGCCTCAAGCAAAGAAGTGCGCACGGTGATGTCTTGTTCGGACTCCGAAATGCATTCAGCAACCGTTCTTACCGAAGAGGCAATCTCTAGACCAGCATCCCAACAGCAAGCAATATATTGCTCAACCTTCTTGGATAAGGATTGGGCCAACTCAGCATTTGTAGGAAGTAATATGAGGATATCAATATCAGAGTACGGAAATAGCGAGTTTCTACCGTATCCCCCAACTGCAAGCAAAGTGGCATCATGATTTAAGCCACAATCGCTCCAAAATTGAGTGAGAAGCTGATCTGTGACTTTGCTTAACTGCTTAGTCAGTTTGCCAACAGCTTGAGTTTTTTTAAACTCCGTGTAGGCGGTTTCTCGTGCGGCGCGCAGACTTGCAGCATCGGTAATTTGATTTGTCCCTTGCTGTAAATCGCTCATAGATTTAAGCGCTAGCAAGCGATGGTCTAAAAGAAAGACCTTTGACACAATCAGGCGCAGGGTTGCTACCCTCAGACCAGGTTAAGACCTCAACACCAGTTTGCGTAACTAAAAGGGTGTGTTCCCACTGTGCGGACAGGCTGCGATCTTTTGTTTTGACTGTCCACTGATCTGGCATCGTACGAATATCGCGACGGCCAGCATTAATCATAGGCTCGATTGTGAAAGTCATACCAGCAACGAGTTTTTCACCGGTACCAGGTTTGCCATAGTGAAGAATTTGTGGATCCTGATGAAATACTTTGCCGATGCCATGACCACAGTACTCGCGCACTACTGAGTAGCCAGATTTTTCAGCGTGGGTTTGAATGACGTGACCAATATCACCGAGTGATGCCCCGGGCTTAACCTGGGCAATACCAAGCCACATGCATTCAAAAGTAATTTGGGTAAGACGTTTTGCCATGACAGAAACTTCACCCACCATGAACATCCGACTGGTGTCGCCGTAGTAGCCATCAGGTGTAATCACCGTGATATCTAAATTAACAACATCACCACTCTTTAAAACTTTATCGCCTGGGATGCCGTGACAAATTACATCATTGACTGACGTGCAAATAGAAGCTGGAAATGGTGGATAGCCAGGAGGCTGGTAGTTGAGTGGTGCAGGAATGGTCTTTTGGACATCGCGCATGTACTCATGGCAAATCCGATCCAATTCTCCGGTGGTTACTCCAACTTTGACATGGGGCGCCACATGATCCAAAACTTCGCTAGCCAAGCGGCCAGCTTCGCGCATTCCAAGGATGTCTTTTTCTGAAGTAAATACACTATTCATGCCTTGATTATCAACGACTTGGATAGTTTTGACTCAGCGAAATTGCCTAAAGTTTAGGCAATCACCTACTTTGGAAGGCCTCTAGAGCTAATTTGATGCCTTTTTACCCTATCGGATGCTGGGCTAGGGCTAGCTACAGCATTGATATTTAAGCTATAATTTTTGTCTCAGGTCTATTTTGGACTTGAAATCACGAGTTGAGCCTTCCAGGGTGGCGTTTTTTAGCGCAGCTAGGACTCAACTTTAGAACCAACCCTTAGGAGAAGTTATGTCAGTAACGATGCGTCAAATGCTGGACGCCGGTTGCCATTTTGGTCACCAAACGCGCTTCTGGTCCCCAAAGATGGCCCCATATATTTTCGGTCATCGTAACAAAATCCACATCATTAACTTGGAAAAAACATTGCCAATGTTTC
>CANFRA010000036.1 GCA_947449305.1 Burkholderiaceae bacterium | reverse complement strand
TTATCGACTGCATACTCTAGTGAGTTGATAGCTGAACCTAAAGTACTGCGATTAGTAGCATTCTCGGTAATCAGATCTTGCAGTGTTGACAACATCACATCAGGATCATCTGATACGAAAAGGGTATTGATATCAATCATCGTGGCATTGACTTCAGTACTAGAGCTAGAGCCAGTATCCACATAGATGGAAGAGCTTAGAGTAGGCAGCGCTTGATTTAGATCGGTGCCAAGAATTGGATCATTTAGACCGGTGATTTCAGACGCATCTGGCGATGTCGTGAAGGAACTATGATCCATGGTAAATAACGCATATATGTCTATTATATTATTTCCAAACATCACTTCTAGATCACCATCTTGTAATCCACCAATAGGGGTGTAATTTGCTGGGTTAAAGGTGCCATGGTTGGTGCCAAAGTTCAATAAGGTAGTTGAATAGTTTCCGTTTCCATTATTAGTCCAGTAACCATCAGCCTCCAATATGCTCTTTTGATCTGATCCGTCCACTACTCCTGTTACTGTTATTGTTGAGTTAAAACTAGATATACGATAAGAATTTAGAACTGGAGTTGTGATAAAGCTAGCGCCAGTTACGGACACTTCATGAGTGCCAGGTCCGTAATGGTTGTTTTCTTCAAAGTAGCCCCCCTGAGTGGGATCGCTAATGTTATTAAGATGCCATTTAGAGGAATCGCTGCCAAGTCGAGCTGGATCAATTAAATAATATTGACCCTGAGCAGAAGCATTACCTGAAGCATCAACTCGAAGAATTGGTGAATTAAGACCATTCACATCATTACCGCTGGTATCGAGTGAGACCATATCACTACCACCGATGCCATTAGCACCAAAGACCGATAGTTCATTACCACCACCTTGGAACTTGGTACGTAAGTTGATATTAACGATCTCTTCTCTGAGTGCTAATAGCTCAGTATGAATAGAAGCTTGCTGATCTGCATTCAGAGTTTGATCTTGAGACTGGGTTACTAGGGTCAATGAGCGTTGCAAGATCTTACCAACGACATCTAGAGCACCTTCAGCCACTTGGGCATAAGAGATGCCATCTTTTGCATTGCGGATGTTTTGATCCACAATGTTTTTAGTCCCCTTTAAAGACTCAGAGATCCCATAGCCTGCGGCATCATCTTTAGCACTATTAATGCGAGTACCGGAAGACAATCGTTGTACAGAAGCAGATAAAGCAGTCTGAGCAGTGCTTAAGTTCTTCTGGGCATACAGTGATGCCATATTGGTACTAAGGACTGCGGCCATATCAATAATCTCTTGTTATTAGTCACCTCCAAAGGGAGACCCAAGGGCCTAAATGGCCCTCACGACCCTCAATACGGCTATTTTTAGGAAATCTTTAGGCCCTTTGGGCGCTATGGCGATCTTTTAGAGCTTGTAAAAAGCGATTTGAAGTCAATTGCCACGCATGCTTTAGTCGGGCTCCAGGCTTCCGATTAGAATGACGCCTTTAATCTCTTAGGGCTTTAAGTCCAGATTGCTCTGTTATCTCGATGATGAATTTCTCCAAACTCTTGCTTTGCTCTTGCCTCACTTTTTCATCGCTAGCAGTATTGGCGGCTGATGTCGCTGAATTCAATTGCAAGCGAGCAGAAAAAGACTATACAGAAGAGTATGAGATGAAAATCGCCCTTGCTTCCGGCTCTCAGAAGGCAAAAGTTTTTTTAGATGGCCGCGATTTAGACCAGTCAGATGTTTATGGAAAGCAGGTGGTTAAGAGCGTGACACTAGCTCGCCCGCATATCCTCATATTGATCGAAGCAAGTTTTGAGCCCGAGACTCTGATGGGCGTTTCTTACTCGGCAGGAACAGTATCCACGAACATCACTTTAGATCCTGTCACTGGCAAGCTTAAAAAGGTAGAAAAAGTTCAGGGTGGAATCCTGGGCGAGACTATGGGCAATGGAACCTACCTTAGCGAAGAAACCTGTCTTTTATCGAAGATGCCCTATAAGGCTAAATAAGGTCTGAGTACTTCTTAATCAGGCTCAGTCACAAAGCCTAACTTTGTTAATCCTGCGCGACGCGATGCAGCCAAGACTTGAGCGACATACTCATATTTCACAGACTTATCAGCGCGTAGATTAATTTCTGGTTGCGGCTCTTTTTGTGCGGCTTTTGCTGCATAGCCATCAAAGGTTTTTAAATCAATAGCGGTACTATTCCAGAAGATTTGGCCTTTGCCATCAATCGTGAGTTGGACAGATTCTGGTTTGACCTCATTACGGACGCTATTGGCTTTGGGTAGCTCAATCTTGACTGCTTGTTGGATGACGGGCAGGGTGATGATAAAAATGATTAATAGGACCAGCATCACGTCTACCATCGGCGTCATGTTGATCTCAGACATGATGCTGTCATCGCTGCGATCATCTTGGATATTAAAAGACATATTTATTCTCCAGATTTAACGCGAGCACCAGTAGCAAAATAGGCTAGAAGATCATTTCCAAAGCGATTGAGATCGGCAACCATTAATTTATTAGCGCGATTAATCGTATTGAAAGCCAATACCGCCGGAATTGCGACTGCTAAACCGAGGGCAGTCATGATGAGTGCCTCACCAATCGGGCCTGCAACTTGATCTAGCTGGGCACTACCAGAGCTGCTAATAGCGATGAGGGCATGATAGATACCCCATACGGTGCCAAACAAGCCAATAAACGGAGAGATTGCACCAGTTGAGCCAAGGAAGGTAAGGCCTTTCTGAAACCCTGCAGCAATACCATCAATACTGTTCTTTAAACTTCTGGCCATCCACTCGGCGTAGTTGAGTGTTTGTAATAGCTCACGATGATCATGTGCTTGATTCTGGTGATGAGCAGAAGCGGTAGCTGCTGATTTAGCAAGTTGGTAGAAGGGATTAAGTGCTTGACTGCTAAATGACTGCAGACCTTGCTCATAAGATGTCGCTCTCCAGAATTGATCTAACTCCGGTTTGAGTTTGCGAATATTACGTAATTCCCAAAAGCGAGTCAGCAAAATAACCCAGGTGATGATTGAGCAGGCGAGAAGTGCAATCGCCACAAAGCGGGTAACGAAATCGCCCTCAAGCCAAAGATTTGCTATGCCAAATGGTGTATTCATAATGGTGTTTACTTAAGATTAAATTTAATTAAAAGATTCGTGGAAATTCTTTGTGGTGAACCATTCACCAAATAAGGCTTAAAGCGATAACGTCTCCCAATTTCAGTTGCTGAACGATCAAGCCTTGGGAAGGCGCTTGATTGCAAAAGGACAACATCTTCAACGTTACCATTTTGATCAATGATCAGGCGCACTATTACTGTACCTTGTTCGCCAGATCGCTTTGAGAACGACGTATAGTAAGCGTCTGCATCAGGCTGATAGAGCACCTCCAGTTTACCAATGTCAGTCTGAATCGGTGTGCCACTAACCCCTCCAGCGCTTGTGGGTGCTACAGCAGCATTTTGAGGCTGGGAGTCGCTCTTGGACTCCGCTTGCTTTTGGGGGGCTGTTGATTGTTTGGGCTCCGCTTGTTCAGGCTTTGGAGTTGGCTTTTCCTCTACCTTTTTCTTAGGCTCTTCTTTTGGCTTTGGCGGTGGTGCCTTAGGGGCGGCTGGCGCCTCTTGGCTTTTGGCTGGTGAAGGGCTTACTAAATTTGCCATCACCCGATCATCATCCATCTTAGGTGGGCGAGCACTGAGATGCAAAAACTCTAAAGCTGGCAAAGCATGCAATACCAAAACAATCACAATAATGATGCGTTCTGATTTGGTAAATGGTAGGCGAGAATTCAGCCTTTGCAAAAGCGTACTCATGACACATCACCTAACAATGCAGTACTAGTTGTATGCAGATTCAAGTCACTTGATAGCAGATCTTGAGCCATCGTTAGTAGTGATACTTCATTCTTACTGCTGATGAAGGCGACAGATCCGAGCTTCCCAGAATCAGAATTTAGACCTAGGGCTTCTAGTTGGCGCCCAAGTTGTCTTACAACAGCATCACTAGTATCAATCAAGGTGATGGTGTCACCTAATAGCTTGCGAATAGGTTTTCTTAAAAAAGGGTAGTGAGTGCAGCCCAGTACTAAAGTATCTGAGCCTGCATCTAGAATAGGCTCAAGATGTTTGCCTAATAAATCAAGTGTTTCTTCGCTATTAGCTTTACCAGCTTCAATGAGAGGCACTAGACCTGCCCCAGATTGTTTAATGAAACGACAGTGGTCTGGCAGAGTTGCTAATAGAGCATTAAATTTATCGCTCTTCAGAGTCGCCTCAGTAGCTAAGACACCCACGATGCCATTTTGAGATTGCATGGCTGCTGGCTTGATTCCCGGCTCAACTCCAATGATGGGAATGCTGAGCTCAGCACGAATCTGTTTGATTGCTTCTGCTGTAGCGGTATTACAAGCAACCACAATAGCATCACAGCCTTGACTTGCTAAGTATTTACAGAGGATAAGACTGCGGGCTGCAATCCACTCGCTAGATTTTTCTCCATAGGGTGCATTGGCTGAGTCTGCAAGGTAAATATAGTCATGCTGGGGAAGCTGGCGCAAAGCCTCATCCAATATAGATAGGCCCCCGACGCCAGAATCAAAAACCCCGATGAGTGCCACTGAAGTGCTGGCTTAGATAATCTTGACCGGAATGCCAGCAATTTTTGCTTGCCATTCTTTTGGGCCAGTCTCATGCATCGAGATACCTTCAGAATTTACAGCAACGGTTACCGGCATGTCTTTGACATCGAATTCATAAATAGCTTCCATGCCTAAGTCAGCAAAGCCAACTACTTTGGCGGACTGAATGGCTTTAGATACCAAGTAAGCAGCCCCACCTACGGCCATCAGATAAGCAGATTTATGTTTCTTGATAGCTGCTATTGCTTCTGGACCGCGCTCAGCTTTGCCAATCATCGAAATCAAACCTGTCTTTGCTAGCATCATCTCGGTGAACTTATCCATGCGAGTAGAGGTGGTGGGACCTGCGGGACCCACCGCTTCTTCGCGAACTGGATCAACTGGGCCAACGTAATAGATGATGCGATTTTTAAAGCTCACTGGCAATTCTTCACCTTTGGCTAACATATCTTGTATGCGTTTATGAGCGGCATCACGACCAGTCAAAATCTTGCCATTCAATAACAGGGTATCGCCCGGTTTCCAGCTCGCTACCTCTTCAGGAGTTAGCGTATCGACGTTGACGTGCTTCGATTTTTTAGTATCAGCAGTCCAAGTGACATCTGGCCAATCAGACAATGAAGGTTTTTCTAACTTAGCAGGGCCATCGCCATGCAAATGGAAATGAATGTGACGGGTAGCTGCGCAGTTCGGAATCATCGCTACTGGCAGGGATGCAGCATGCGTTGGGTATTCCATAATCTTGATATCTAGAACAGTTGCTAAGCCGCCGAGGCCTTGAGCGCCAATTCCCAATTTGTTTACCTTGTCATAGATCTCAAGACGCAACTCCTCAGCACGAGTCTTGGCGCCACGGGCAATAAGCTCTTGAATATCAACAGGACCCATCAAAGATTCTTTGGCCATCAACATGGCTTTCTCAGGAGTGCCACCAATACCAATGCCGAGAATGCCAGGAGGGCACCAACCGGCACCCATGGTTGGAACGGTTTTCACTACCCAATCCACAATCGAGTCAGAAGGATTGAGCATTACCATCTTGGCTTTGTTTTCTGAGCCACCACCTTTGGCTGCGCAAATCACCTCAACATCATCACCCGGCACGATTTCATAATGGATTACAGCAGGGGTGTTATCACCCGTATTTTTGCGCTTGCCAGCTGGATCGGCTAAGACTGAAGCGCGGAGCATATTTTCTGGGTTGAGGTAAGCGCGACGTACACCTTCATTGACCATCTCAGAAACACTCATCGTGGCATCAGGCCATTGAACGTTCATGCCAACTTTGAGGAAGACGACGGCAATACCGGTGTCTTGACACATTGGGCGGTGGCCTTCAGCGCACATCCGGCTATTGGTCAATATTTGTGCCAGGGCATCTTTAGCAGCCGCACCTTGTTCAAGTTCGTAAGCCCTGCCCATGGCGCTAATAAAGTCCTTGGGGTGGTAGTAAGAGATGAACTGAAAGGCATCGGCAACGCTTTGAATCAGGTCGTTTTGTTTGATATTTGTCATGGTTTTCTGCTTAATTTTTCAGGTTTGCGCTATTTTAAGGGTTTGCCATAGAGCAAATCCTGGGTGTTTTCACTTATCTTGGAGGGTCGTGAGTGTTTAATGCCACCATTTTGCGACATTTTGGCAAAAATAGATGACTGATTATTTGATTGAGGGCTGTGAAGTATGGAACCATTAAAGCAAGAAAACCGCGTTTTTCACCCACCTGCAGACTTTATGAAGGGTGCTGCAGTTCCTGGCATGGATGCCTATAACAAGCTTTGCTCAGAAGCGAATGCTGATTATGATGGTTTTTGGAGTCGTCTTGCCAAGGAGAATATCTACTGGAAGCAGCCTTTTACGAAAGTATTAGACGAATCTAAGGCGCCGTTCTATAAGTGGTTTGAAGACGGCACAACTAATGCCTCTTATAACTGCTTGGATCGCCAGGTCGCAAATGGCTTGGGTGATAAAAAAGCGATTATTTTTGAAGCTGATGATGGTGCAGTGACCAACGTTAGCTATAAAGAGCTGCTCGAGCGTGTTTGCAAAATGGCAAATGCCTTACGCAAAATGGGTATCAAGTCTGGTGACCGCGTCATTATTTATATGTCAATGTCGATTGAAGGCATTGTGGCGATGCAAGCTTGTGCCCGTATTGGTGCAATTCATTCGGTAGTATTTGGCGGATTTTCTGCCAAGTCATTACAAGAACGTATCGTTGACGTAGGTGCATGTGCAGTGATTACTGCTGATGAGCAATTACGCGGCGGAAAAGCTTTGCCACTCAAAGTGATTGTGGATGAGGCTCTTGCGCTAGGCGGATGCGAAAAAATTAAAAATGTCATCGTCTACAAACGTACCGGTGGCAATATTCCAATGGTTGCGAGTCGTGACTCCTGGATGCATGAAGTGACTGCCAATGAGGCAACTACTTGTGAGCCAGAGTGGGTCAGTGCAGAGCATCCACTATTCATTCTTTACACATCTGGTTCCACTGGTAAGCCAAAGGGCGTTCAACACTCCACGGGTGGTTATCTCTTGTGGGCAATTTTGACAATGAAGTGGACTTTCGATATCAAGCCAGACGATGTGTTCTGGTGTACGGCAGATATTGGTTGGGTAACGGGTCACTCTTATATTACTTATGGCCCGCTTGCAGTTGGCGCTACTGAGATTGTGTTTGAAGGTGTTCCGACTTATCCCAACGCCGGTCGTTTTTGGCACATGATCCAAAAACACAATGCTACTATTTTCTATACAGCACCAACAGCAATTCGTTCTTTGATTAAAGCGTCAAGTAATGATGAGGCTGTGCATCCAAAGAGTTACAACTTATCTTCCTTGCGCCTCTTAGGTTCTGTAGGTGAGCCAATTAATCCAGAGGCATGGATGTGGTACTACGAAAATGTAGGCGGTTCACGATGCCCCATCGCAGATACCTTCTGGCAAACCGAAACTGGTGGTCATATGATTTCACCATTACCAGGGGCCACTCCAATGATTCCGGGTTCATGCACATTGCCACTGCCAGGTATTCAGGCGGCAATCGTGGATGAGGCGGGTGTTGATGTGCCCAATGGTCAGGGCGGCATCTTGGTTGTGAAGCGTCCATGGCCTTCTATGATCCGAAATATTTGGGGTGATCCGGACCGTTTTGTGAAGTCTTATTTCCCAGAGGAGTTGGGTGGGACTTTATATCTGGCAGGTGACGGTGCAATCCGTAACAAAGACACTGGCTACTTCACAATTACTGGTCGTATCGATGACGTTTTGAACGTTTCTGGTCACCGTATGGGAACCATGGAAATCGAATCTTGCTTGGTTGCCAATCCACTGGTTGCTGAGGCGGCTGTAGTTGGTCGTCCAGACGAGCTCACTGGTGAAGCGATTTGTGTGTTTGTCGTTCTGAAGGGCGGTCGCCCGACTGGAGACGCTGCTAAAAAGATTGCGACTGAACTGCGTAACTGGGTTGGCAAAGAAATTGGCCCCATTGCAAAGCCGAAAGACGTGCGCTTTGGTGATAACTTACCGAAGACCCGTTCAGGCAAGATCATGCGCCGCCTCTTGCGTGTGATTGCTAAAGGCGAAGAAATTACGCAAGATACCTCGACACTCGAGAATCCAGCGATTTTGGAGCAGCTCAAAGAGGCTCTTTAAGCGCTTCTGACTAAAACCCTTTCGGCAAACGTATAATCATTCTTTTCCGGAAGGGTGGATGAGCGGTTTAAGTCACACGCCTGGAAAGCGTGCGTAGGTTAATAGCCTACCGCGGGTTCGAATCCCGCCCCTTCCGCCAAGCAGTATCGAAACCATCCCCGGATGGTTTCTTTTTTTCTACTTCCCGTAAGATGTTAGTTAGAAATTCATCAAACGAAATCAATACGGAGACACTATGATTTTTGCAATCTTACTAATGGATCGACCAGGCACCGCACAATTGCGAGTAGAGGTAAGACCAGAGCATCGCGCCTATCTTGCGCAGCAGGCAGGGCGGATGGCTTTTGCTGGACCGCTCACCTCAGAGGATGGCAAAACTGTTGTAGGCAGCTTATTGGGAATGGATTTTCCTAGTAGGGCAGATGTCGATACTTGGCTAAAGGATGAGCCATTTACCAAAGCAGGTGTTTATGAAAAACCGATCATTCATGTTTTTAATAATATGTGGGAGCAAAAGGTAGGATTTCCACCAGCGAAATAATCAAGCGCCCAAGAATTGAAAAAGCCACCTATTGGTGGCTTTGCTTTTATTGGTTGGTGAATTAAATCGGCTTAATTTCTAGCTTTCTAAACTTAATAGTGCCGCCAGCAGATTGCAAAGCGATTGGCCCGTCTGCAAACTTACTATCTTTTACATCAACAGTTACTGCGCCATTCATAGATACTTTTAGCCCAGAGCCATTAGCAACGATTTCCATCGTATTCCAGCGACCTCCAGCTTTATGAATAGGATTTACCTTGGCTACATCCACAATTGCTCCAGTGGAATATTCTTGGCCAGGGCGCGTATCCCAAATATTGACCTCATATGAAGTTGCTGCGGCAATCTTAGCGGGATCTTGGCAACGAATAAAGATTCCACTATTGGTATTAGACTCTGCCCAAAACTCTGCACGAATAATAAAGTTCTTATAACTCTTTGTGCTCACTAAAAATCCATTTGGTTTATTTCCTTCGATGACTCCATTACCAATCACCCAATTGGCATTACCAAGAATGCTCCAGCCTTCTAAGCTCACTCCATCAATCAGGTTGGTATAGCCACTGGACGATTGGGCGTTTACAGCGCTGATGGGAAGTAGGGCGCTGGCAAAAGAAAGGACAATTGCTGCAATCCATTGGTGGATCGATTTCATGAAGTTCTCCCTGTTCAATATTTTTATTTTTAATGCTGCTTTCACTGTTTATTGTTGCTGAGTTTGCCCAAATATGACAAGTCAATACTTTCCCTTAACCTAGCCCCCAGAATCCAGTAGACTTCAGGTATGAATTTAAGAAAACTACCAATCCTCCTTTTAGCCACCATGGTTGCCATGCTCTCAGGCTGCGGCTCTATTGAATCTGCCGCCCAAGAGGACTGCACTTCTATTGGTTGGGTGATCGGCAGCAAGGGTTATCAGGACTGCTTTAAGGCCCGTGTATATGAGCGCAAGCTCGATTATTCCAATCCTCCAGGCAACAGGCCATCCCCATCCGTTATATAACTAGGGTAAACCCTTAATTCATTCCCTTGAGCGCCGTCAAGGACTTAGGGGGTGAAATAACCCAAAATCAAGCGATTATTTGCATAACTAGTAGGGCAAGTTCACTCTTGCCTCGCTTTGGGATGCTCAGATGCTTAAATGCAGTGCCAGTAAAAATTAGAGATTACAAACTATGAATCACCCAAAGCCTTCCGATGCAGTTAAAGCCGTTGCGGTTGCTACTGCAGATGATTTGAGGGAGACCATTCGACGCAAGAGCAAACTCAAGGGTCGTCAAGCAGATGATATTTCGTTAGCAGAAGTTCGACAGCTGATTGGAGATGCAGTTCATCGTCGTGACTTGTTGATTGAAAATCTCCATCAGCTTAATGATGAGTACCGCGCCTTGCATGCTCGACATTTAGTTGCTCTGGCAAAAGAAATGAATTTGCCGATGGCTGAAGTATATGAAGTAGCTACGTTCTATCACCACTTTGAAGTCGTGCGCGGCAATGATCTCGTTGCCGATATCACTGTACGTGTTTGTGATGGTATTGCCTGTGAATTGGCTGGCGCACAAAACCTACTCGCAAAACTCCCGGCAATTTTAGGTAATCCTAAAGTGAAAGTCATTGCAGCCCCATGTGTAGGGCGTTGCGAGCAGGCGCCTGTAGCAGTAGTGCATCAGTATCCAGTGTTATTTGCAACAACAGATAAAGTGCAAGCTGCTGTAAAAAATAATTTAACTACTCAGCCCATGGCTAAAGATGATGCTCATTTTGATCCAGCATCTTTAGCGGAGCAGGGTATCTCACCTCAAGGTGAGAATCAAACAGTATCACCTGGTTATGTTGGCTACGAGGCTTATCGTGCGCAAGGTGGCTATGCTTTAGCTAAAGAAATTATCGATGGCAAGCGTGATGCTGAAAGCGTTATCAAGGCAATGGAAAGTTCTGGCTTGCGCGGTCTAGGTGGTGCGGGTTTCCCAGCAGGGCGTAAGTGGCGTATTGTGAAAGATCAACCAGCGCCAAAATTGATGGCCGTTAATATTGACGAAGGTGAGCCAGGAACTTTTAAAGACCGTACTTATTTAGAGCGCGATCCACACCGTTTCTTAGAAGGCTTATTAGTTGCTGCAAATGTGGTTGGTATCGATGCTTGTTATATCTACTTGCGCGATGAATATCACGGCTGCCGTGAGTTACTCGAAGCAGAATTAGCCAAGCTCAAAGCAAATCCCCCATTTACATTACCAACGATTGAATTGCGTCGCGGTGCAGGCGCCTACATCTGCGGTGAAGAGTCTGCCATGATTGAAAGTATCGAAGGTAAGCGCGGTGAGCCACGGATGCGCCCACCTTACATTGCACAAGTGGGTTTATTTGGACGCCCAACGCTAGAACATAACTTTGAAACCTTATACTGGGTGCGCGATATTGTGCAGCGTGGTCCTGAATGGTTTAGCTCTTTTGGTAGGCATGATCGCAAAGGTTTGCGTAGCTTTAGTGTCAGTGGTCGCGTCAAAAAGCCAGGTGTGAAGTTAGCACCAGCGGGGATCACGATTCAAGAACTCATTGATGAGTACTGTGGCGGCATGCAAGATGGTCACAAGTTCTATGGTTATTTACCCGGCGGTGCATCGGGCGGTATTTTGCCTGCTACGATGAATGACATTCCACTAGACTTTGATACTTTGCAGCCGTATGGTTGCTTTATCGGTTCTGCAGCAGTGATGGTTTTTGGTGACAAAGATAAAGCGCGTGATATGGCGCTCAATGTGATGCATTTCTTTGAGCATGAGAGCTGTGGTCAATGCACGCCATGCCGTGTTGGTACTGGCAAGGCGGCAACATTGATGCAAGCTAAATCATGGGATCAAGATACTTTAGAAGACTTGGCAACCGTGATGGTCGATGCCTCTATCTGCGGTCTCGGTCAAGCAGCGCCTAATCCGATTCGTTGTATTGCGAAGTATTTCCCGAACGAAATAGCCTAATATGAACGCACCAACCAATCCAAAAGAACTCGAATTACCAACTGTAGAGTTCAAGCTCGACGGCAAGACTATTGTTTCCTACGAAGGCGAAACTATTCTCAAAGCTGCTAAACGCCATGGCATTGATATTCCGCATTTGTGCTTTAAAGATGGCTATCGCCCTGATGGTAACTGCCGTGCTTGTGTAGTCGAAATTAATGGCGAGCGCACCTTAGCTCCGAGCTGCTGCAGAAGTGCTACCCCCGGGATGGAAGTCAAAGCCAATAGCGAGCGTGCTGTTAAGAGTCAGAAACTCGTGCTAGAGATGCTCCTCTCCGATATGCCCGATGAAGGCTTTAAGTGGGTAGGGGATAGCAAGGCAGAAGAACAAAAAAATCAACATGGTGAGCTCAGCACTTGGGCTACCCGCATGGATGTCACAGTGCGCCCAGAGTTAAAAGCCTTGCGCCGTGAAAAAGTTGCCCACGACATATCTCATCCAGCGATGGCTGTAAATCTGGATGCTTGCATTCAATGTAATCGTTGTGTGCGTGCTTGCCGTGAAGAGCAGGTGAATGATGTGATCGGCTACGCCATGCGCGGCGCCCATAGCGAAATCGTATTTGATCTGAATGACCCCATGGGTGATAGCACCTGTGTTGCTTGTGGCGAGTGTGTGCAAGCTTGCCCAACCGGCGCTTTGATGCCTAAGGGTTTAATTGGTTCGCAAACAGTTGATCGCAAAGTGGATTCTGTTTGCCCATTTTGCGGTGTCGGTTGCCAAATTACTTATAACGTTAAAGATGAAAAGATTGTGAGTGTTGAGGGTCGCGATGGCCCAGCGAACCATAATCGTCTTTGCGTCAAAGGTCGCTTTGGTATGGATTACATCCATAATCCACAGCGTCTTACCAAGCCATTAATTCGTAAGGCGGGAGTCCCAAAAGACGAGACTGCTGCTCAGAATCCTCAGGATTGGTCTAGTATCTTCCGTGAAGCAAGCTGGGAAGAGGCATTGGAAGTTGCTGGCGGTGGCCTGAAGAAACTGAAAGACAAACACGGCTTAAAAGTATTGGCAGGCTTTGGTTCTGCTAAGGGTAGTAACGAAGAGGCTTATTTATTTCAAAAGCTAGTACGTACTGGTTTTGGTAGCAATAACGTCGACCATTGCACACGTCTTTGCCATGCTTCTTCTGTGGCTGCATTACTCGAAGGCGTTGGTTCTGGTGCCGTAAGTAATCAAGTCAATGATGTTGAGCACTCGAGCATGATTTTCTTGATTGGATCAAATCCAACAGCTAATCACCCGGTAGCTGCTACTTGGTTTAAGAATGCTGCTAAACGTGGCGCCAAAATTGTATTGTGTGATCCACGCATGACTGAGATTAGTAAGCATGCCTGGCGTACAATGCAGTTCAAGCCCGATACCGATGTGGCCATGCTTAACGCCATGATCTATACGATTATTGAAGAAGGTTTGGCTGATCAAGAGTTCATTCAAAATCGTGCCAATAATTTTGAAGCTCTAAAAGAGAATATCAAGGACTATAGCCCTGAAGCTATGGCACCAATCTGCGGTATTCCAGCAGAAACTTTGCGTGAAGTGGCCAGAGAGTTTGCGACTACAAAATCGGCAATGATCCTGTGGGGTATGGGTGTTAGCCAACACGTTCATGGCACAGATAATGCGCGTTGCTTAATTGCGCTAGTGAGTATCACTGGCCAAATTGGTAAACCCGGCTCTGGTCTTCATCCATTGCGTGGTCAAAACAATGTGCAAGGTGCCAGTGATGCTGGATTAATTCCGATGATGTTCCCGAACTACCAGCGTGTAGACAATCCAGAAGCACATGCCTGGTTTGAGAAATTCTGGGGTACGCCATTGGACAAGAAGCCGGGCTACACCGTAGTGGAGATCATGCACAAGATCACCGCCCCTGACAGTGATCCCGATAAGATTCGCGGCATGTATGTCGAAGGTGAAAACCCAGCGATGAGTGATCCAGATTTAAATCATGCGCGTCACGCATTAGCATCCCTAGAGCACTTAGTTGTACAAGACATCTTTATGACAGAGACTGCTTTACTGGCAGACGTTGTTTTACCAGCAAGTGCTTGGCCAGAGAAGGTGGGTACAGCAAGCAATACCGACCGTATGGTGCAGATGGGTAAAAAAGCAATTGACCCTCCAGGCGATGCCAAGCCAGACCTTTGGATTATTCAAGAGATTGCAAAACGGATGGGCCTGAATTGGAATTACCAAGGTCCTGATGCTGGTGTAGCAGCAGTCTATGACGAAATGCGTCAAGCGATGCACGGCGCTATTAACGGTATTACCTGGGAGCGCCTGGAAAAAGAATCTAGTGTTACTTATCCATGCCTTTCTGCGCAAGACCCAGGTCGTCCTATCGTATTTGATGACTCGTTCGCAACCCCTGATGGCAAGGTTAAGCTGGTACCAGCAGACATCATTCCTGCCAATGAGCGCCCAGACACCGAGTATCCATTCGTTCTCATTACTGGCCGTCAGCTAGAGCATTGGCATACCGGCAGTATGACGCGCAGAGCAACGATTTTGGATGCCATTGAACCAATGGCTACTGTTTCGATGCATGGCGAAGATATGACTCAGCTTGGTGTTACTGCTGGCGATGTAATTACGGTTCAATCTCGTCGTGGTGAGGTAGGTATTCATGTGCGAAGAGATGATGGCACTCCAAGAGGCGTAGTGTTTATTCCATTTGCTTACTATGAAGCTGCAGCAAACTTCATTACTAATTCTGCTTTAGATCCATTTGGCAAGATTCCAGAATTTAAGTATTGCGCAGTCAAGATCGCTAAAGGTGGACAAGCAGCTAAGGTGATGGGTTATGGGACCAATGATCCTAAGCTCAATCAGGCTGCAATTGTCTAATTGATTAGCTACCAAGTCATAAAAGGGCTCCTTCACGGAGCCCTTTTATATTTAAACCCAATTTTTCTTTCTTACTACTTTTGTAGTAAAATATCGGAAACGGGAGAATTCTATGGGTATGCCAGTAAGAATTGATGATGATCTATATGAGTTGGCAAAGTTAGAGGCCAAGGCTGAGCATCGGACTATTGCTGGCCAGATCGAGTTTTGGGCAAAAGTAGGCCGTGCCGCAATCGATAATCCCGATTTGCCAGTGTCTTTCATTGCGGAGTCATTGGCCTCATTAGCAGAGCCGCGTGAAAACGGGACCCCATTTATTCCTCGATCAAGGAAGCTTTAATGGCGCACGCAGTTATTCAAATGCGCCGATTTACAAGACAATACAAAAAACTAAATGACAAAACTGCTAAAGATGTTGACGACGCTGTAGTCAAAATCTCAGAAACACCCCGTATTGGTGAGAGAAAAAAGGGCGATTTGTCTAAATTGTGGGTTTTTAAGTTTAAGAGCAACAGCCAGCTGTACTTGCTTGGCTATTCTATTGATGATGGTCTTAGGCTTGTTTATTTAGAGTCTATAGGCCCCCATGAAAACTTCTACC